>JAPDPR010000073.1 GCA_034506335.1 candidate division KSB1 bacterium | reverse complement strand
AAACCGGTGCTCGGGGCCATCATGTCGCAGCGACACCCTTTTGCCGATCGCATTAAGCAGTTGCCATTCGTCAAGCTGTACGAGATCACCAAAGTGAACCGGGATATGATGGTGGATGAGGTTCGGCGCCAACTTATCGCCGGGGGGAGGTGAGATTTGCCCCTCGTCTTACGAAAGCGAGCATGGAAGATCCTGTGACGCGTGCTCGGTGCTGTGGCACTCTGGCTTTGCCAGCAGGCGCTGGCCACGTGCCGAGTGCCCGGTTCGGGTTTTCTTTCGGCGGGCAGTGCCTGGTCTCGTCCAGGAACAACCCTTGGTTCAAAGCGCGAGGAGGTCCTCGGGCCGCCACGTTCGCTCCGCCCTCCCGGACGCCCGCTTCAGGTCCGCGGGGTTCCTTGGCCGCAGATGGGCCGTGATGAGCGAGGGCGGACGCCACAAAGAGTGGAGGCTTGGGGGACGAGTAGGGCTGTTCGCTGGGAGGCCCATGTGGACGGAGAAAAATGCCTCTCACACGCTGAGAAGACTATAGCGTGGTCATGGGAGCACGAAGCGGTGCGCACGCTGGCCCTTGGTTAGCCATCATGGGCACAGCAGAGGCAGGAGGTGTTTGCAGTGCTGGAAGCGGAAAGAACGTGAGTGGTCCTCAGGTGGAGCCTGATTCACCATAGACGGGGTAGCGATAAGGACATGCATGGCAAGAATTGACAGTCATCCAATCCTGGAAGTTCCTACCGAGCGGAAGCGAGTTCGTTTCACCTTCGATGGGGGAGAGCTGGTCGGGTTTGAGGGGGAGATGCTTTCCTCCGCACTGATTGCCAATGGCGTGTGGTCGTTTTCGCATCATCGCCGGGGTGGCGCGCCGCAGGGCATCTTCTGCGCTAATGGGCAGTGTTCCCACTGCACGATGTTGGTCGATGGCAGGGCCCAAAAGACATGTGTCACGCCGCTCCGCGCCGGCATGGACGTGCGGACTCTCCGAGGAGTTCCTGCCGTTCCCGAAGACGATCGGCCCCTTTCCCTCTGGGAACAAAAGCAACTGACCTGCGACGTCCTGGTGATAGGTGGTGGCCCCTCCGGCTTGACTGCCTCGATAGAGCTCGCCAAGCTGGGCTTTTCCGTTGTGCTGGTGGACGACAAGTCGGCGTTGGGGGGAAAGCTTGTCTTGCAGACGCACAAGTTTTTTGGCTCGGTGGAGGATTGCTACGCGGGCACGCGCGGGGTCGATATCGCCCGCCTGCTGGCACGTCAGGTCCAGGATCTGCCCAATATCACGGTGATGACCAACGCGTCGGTGGTGGGGATCTATAAGGACCGGAAGGCTGGTGTCTTCGTAGGGGGCACAGAATACGTGCTGGTGGCCTTTGACGGACTGGTTGTGAGTGCCGGCGCACGGGAAAAGGGCCTTATCTTTCCGGGCAATCACTTGCCTGGTGTGTACGGGGCGGGCGCCTTTCAGACGCTTGTGAACCGCGACCTTGTACGGCCCGCCGAGCGCCTTTTCATCATCGGCAGCGGCAACGTAGGGCTCATAGCAGCATACCATGCCTTGCAGGCCGGGATTACGGTGGTGGGTATCGCCGACATCCTGGCCAAAGTGGCGGGCTACAAGGTGCATCAGGACAAAATCAAACGGATGGGCGTACCCATCTACCTTTCCCACACCATCCTTTCTGCTGAGGGACGGGAACACGTGGAGCAGGTGACCATCGCCAAGGTGAACGAGCAGTATCAGCCGCTCCTGGACACGGCGCGCACTTTTGCGGTGGACACACTGCTGCTGGCGGTAGGATTGACCCCGATAGACGAGTTCTACCAACTGGCGCAGCGCTTTGGTTTTCCGGTGGTGAAGGCGGGTGATGCTGAGGAAATCGCAGAGGCGTCTTCTGCCATGTTTGGCGGACGGATTGCGGGCTTGCGCCTTGCCCAGATGCTAGGCAAGGAGGTCCAGATCCACCCGTCGTACGCGCAGAAGATGGAGGTGCTGAAAAGCCCACCGGGAGACGTGTACGCCAAACATCCTGTGCAGCTGGGTCAAACCTTCCGGCCGATCTTGCATTGCGTGGAGGAGATTCCTTGTGACCCCTGTGCGGCAGTGTGTCCCTCGGGGGCCATCTTTCTACGCGGCAAGAAAGGCAACCTTCTTGACCCTCCAGTTTTCTCGGGGGAATGTTCCGGGTGTACCGCATGTGTTGCGGCCTGTCCCGGGCTCGCCATAACCTTAGCCCGCTGTATCGATGACCACTGGGCCGAAGTGGTGATCCCGTATGAACTCCGACCCTCTTTCGCGGTTGGCGACCACCTCCCAGTTATGGACCAGGAGGGGAACTTCTTGGAGATGGCCGAGGTGCTCAGGATTCGTTACAACAAGAAGTACAAGACCCACCTAGTCACGCTCCGTGTTTCCCTTTCCAATGCTCCTTTGGCAGCCGGCGTGCGGGTGCAGAGACCCGAGGACACAGCTCCACTGCCGGTCCCGTCCTTGACACACGCACCGGAGGCAGGGGTCGTGTGCCACTGCGAATTGATTACTCTGGGCGAGGTCGTCGATTTCATCAAAAAGCACCAGGTGACGGACGTGAATCAGCTGAAGGTGTTGAGAGTGGGAATGGGTGCCTGTGGCGGAAAGAATTGCTCGCAAGTGCTGGCCAGGGCCTTTGCCATGGCCGGGGTCGAATGGCAACGTGTTGAGAAGGGCACTGTGCGACCACCCGCCGTGGAGGTGCCGTTGACTGCCATCCTCAACGAAGCCGAATGAATAGCTGGGCGACACGGAGGCGCTGCTGCCAGTGAAGAACACGTCGGATGTGGTCATAATCGGTGCAGGAAGTGTGGGGCTTCCGCTGAGCTATTACCTCGCGCGCAAGGGGCTCAAGGTGACCGTCATCGAGCGCGAAGCGTCGCCCGGCAGGGGGCAGAATCGGGCAGCCATCGGGGGCATGCGCGCCACACACTCTGACCCGGCAAAGATCAAGATTTGCTTGCTTTCACTGGAGATCATCCGCCACATGGGGGAGGAACACGGCCTGGATGTGGACTGGGTGCAAGGCGGATACCTGTTTCCTGCCTACGATGAACAGAAGGAAAGAACACTCAAGAGCTTGTTGGTTCAGCAAAAGAAGTACGGGCTGAACATTGATTGGCTCGTCCCGGAGGAGGTCGCCAGCCTCGTGCCGGGGATTAATCGCCAGGGGTTGAGAGGAGGGACCTACTCGCCAGAGGACGGCTCGGCTTCGCCCCTCAAAGTGGCCCACGCCTACTGCTACCTCGCGCGCCAGGCAGGTGCTCAGTTCCGTTTCGACGAAGAAGTGGTGGGTTTCCGCATCGAGGGCGCGAACGTCACGGCGGTTGTCACCGACAGGGGGGTCTATTCGTGTGCCGTGGTGGTGGACGCCTCGGGCGCGGATGCGCGAGAGACAGGTGCCATGCTCGGCCTGGACGTTCCCGTGTTTCCTGATTCGCACGAGGCGGGAATCACCGAGCCGGTGCAGCCGTTGTTCCGTCCCATGGTGGTCGACCTCCGTGCCGGGGAAAACTCCGCCAATTTCTACTTCTACCAAAACAAGGAGGGGCAAGTCGTCTTTTGCATCACCCCTAACCCGCCTATTCTCGGCAAGGACTGCGATTGTACCTCATTGTTCTTGCCCCAAGTGGCGAGGAGGATGGTAGAGTTGTACCCCCGTTTGCGGCACTTGCGCGTGCGGCGCACGTGGCGCGGTCTATACCCAATGACCCCAGATGGCTTCCCCATTGTCGGCTATGCCGAGGGCATAGACAACGTGCTCCTGGCGGTGGGCATGTGCGGGCAGGGCTTTATGCTGGGTCCGGGCCTGGGAGCGATGCTTGCCCAAGTGCTCGCCGAAGGGAGCACGCAGTTTGACGACATTCTCCAACAATTGAGCCCTTGCCGGGCGTTTGCCCGCGAAGAAATGCTAAAGTAGAGGCCCATAGCAGCTGCGCATTAGAACAAGGAGTCGCCGATGTACGAGTATGAAATCGCCAACCGCATCCCCATCCTGTTCGCCCTCAGCACTTGTCCCCGGTGTCAGCGCATGAAGCGTTTTCTCCAAGAGCACAAGGTACAGGCAAAGATTGTTGACTATGACCTGCTGCCAGCGGAGGAGAAGCGCCCCATTCTACGCTTCCTGCAGCCCATCAATCCCCGGCTGTCATTCCCTACGCTGGTGGTGGGCGACATGGCCGTAATTGGCGAGGACTATGACGGGGTCAAGGAGGTGTTAGGTCTATGACTGTGGAACAGTACTATGAGGCCTTGAAGAAGTTTGCCCCCACGCGTGGCCTCATCCTCAATCCGGATTGGGAGGTGGTCAGACCGCTGTTGGAGGGGCTGCTTAAGAATGGTGAGCGCTACGGCTTGCGCACCTGCCCGTGCCGGCCTGCGACCGGCGATCCCGATAAAGACAGCGACATCGTCTGTCCGTGTGTGTACGCGAAGCCGGACATCGAGGAATATGGGGCGTGCTACTGCTGGCTATACGTCTCGCAGGACTGGATCGATGGTAAGGTGCCCCATGTGCAGATTCCCGAGCGGCGTCCGGTGGAGCGCACTTTGGATATATAGCTGCAGGCGGCGGAGATATTCGTCCCTGCACCTGCCAATTGAGCCAGAAGCGGGCAGTGGCAGTTGTGGGGATGGAGAGCGCGAGGTGTTGTGAATAGCTGGCGCATTATGCGCACAGAAGGGAGAAGACCATGCCACCACAGGGGAGCGAGGTTGCAAAAAGTCTGCAGACCGCACTGGCCATTGAAGACCAGGGGCTGGAGACGTATCTGAAATTCGCCAGACAGACGAAGGATTTGACCGGCAAGAACATGTTCATTAGGCTCGCCATGGATGAGCATGAGCACCGTCGGATCATCGAGCGTCAGCTGAGGCATGCGCTCGAGGGACAACCCCTTGTGCCGGTTCAAATCCCCACGTCGGAGGTGGAGCGGATCGTGCCCACAATCAGGGAGAAGCAGCTCAAGACCAGAGGGGAGGCCGGTCTGGCGGAAGTGGATGCATTGAACACGGCGCTGGACTTGGAAAGAAAGGCGGCCGCCTTTTTCCGCCAGCAGGCGGAGGGTGCCGGGAACGCCGAGGCGCGGGCTGTGTTTCTCCGACTTGCCGAGTGGGAAGACAGCCACTACGATCTTATTCAGGCAGAGCTGGACCACATCAATCGCACGGGCTTCTGGCTGGGAATCCCGGAGTTTCAGATGGACGGCAAGTACTAGCGCTTCGTGGGGTGCTTGGCAAGGGGGCGAGAAGGACCACCGGGCGGAGGTGGGGCCCTGCGCGTGCGCGACGGGAACGCTGGCAAGGCCCGCGGACTATGGCTGGGGTGGTCTTCCGTTGCCAGAGGAGGTCGCATAGGCTTTCCTCGCAGACTGGCCGTCAACTCAACAGGGGACTCTTCTCGAGGTGGTCCTTGTGCACGTCCCATTGCGAGGGCGAAACGCTTTGAGGGCTGCCCGAACCTTCGAGAGGATGAACCAGAGCGTGCCTGGGACCGGGCTCGACGAGAATCGGGGGCCTGTCGGACATTTTCCTCAGGAGATGCGATTTATGGAAGAGAAACTGGGCATGATGGAAGCCGTCGAAATGGCGATGGCCGCAGAGAAGAAGGCTCAAGAGTTCTACGCCGAGGCAGCCGGCAAAGTCGTCAACGAGCGCGGGAGAAATCTGCTCCAACAACTGGCCAGGTTTGAGCAAAGCCACTACGAGGCGTTGGCGAAACTGCTGGCCTCACTAAGGACCTCGGGCGCTTTTCTGCCCTATGCGGGCACCGGCTTTGCTCCATTCCGGGCGGCCGGAGAAGTCGCCGGCAAGATTGAACCCCAGCGGGATGACGCACTGAGCATTCTTCAGAAAGCGATTGAGGCCGAGACCGAGGCCTACGAGCGGTACAGGGGCCTGGCATCGCGCACCACCGACCCGCATGGAAAGGAGATGTTCGAAAAGCTCGCTGCGGAAGAACTTCTCCACCGGCGAATTCTCAATGATGAATTCTACTACCTGAGTAACCGTGGCGGCATCTGGTTTTGGGGCGACTAACCCGCGCCCAAAAACAACGAAGCGTCCATGAAGGAGGCACATTGAAACCACAAGTTGGTGACGAAGCTCCGGATTTTGCGCTTCCGGACCAAAAGGGGGTGGTACATCGACTTTCGGACTACCGCGGAAAGTGGGTGTTACTCTATTTCTATCCCAAAGACGACACGCCCGGATGTACGGCAGAGGCGTGCGCTTTCCGTGATAACCTCCCTGCTTTCGGCGCGCTCAAGGTGCAAGTGTTGGGGGTCAGCGTGGACTCGGTATCGTCGCACACCCGTTTTGCAAGCAAGTACAAGATTGAATTCCCGCTCCTGGCAGACGAGGAAAAGAAGGTGGTCGCCTTGTATGGCGTGTGGGGCAAGAAAAAGTTTATGGGAAGAGAGTTCATGGGCACCAACCGCACCTCGTTCCTGATTGACCCTGACGGTCGCGTGGCCAAAGTGTACGAGAAGGTCAAACCGGACCGACACGCAGAGGAAGTGCTGCAAGATCTAAACTCGCTCGGCGCATGAGAAGCCATGGACGTGGGCACGGGGAGCAGCTATGAACGTGATCTGCTTTGGCGATTCCATCACTCAGGCTGGGGATTGTGCCGAGGGGGACAGGTGGCCTACCGTTTTGCAGATCGCACTTGACGATTGGCGGGTAGGGGTATACCACGTGTACAATCGAGGCGTGAACGGCAACACCACCGCCGATGGCTTAGCCCGCTTTGCCAAAGACGTGCTGCCGCTCTTGCCCGGGGTGTTGATCGTAGAGTTTGGCATCAA
Organism: candidate division KSB1 bacterium; assembly: GCA_034506335.1. Lineage (NCBI taxonomy): Bacteria > Pseudomonadati > Candidatus Zhuqueibacterota bacterium. Next base: position 4,226 of record JAPDPR010000073.1, on the reverse strand, counting down.
CGACTGCAATCATGCGCCGTGGGGTCGTGTGCCCGCGGTGGGGGTGGAAGAATACCGCAAGAATCTTCGAGAATTCCACCGCGTGTGTCGGGCGCAAAAGAGTGTATGTGTGTTGGTCGCCAATCACCCTCTTTCTCGTGCCAGGCTCGCGCAGGGCAATGGCCGCACGCTCCATGTGAACCTTCAACCCTACAACGAGGCGGTGCGCCAGCTGGCCGCGGAGCTGAGAGCTCCACTGGTCGACATACCCCGCATGATGGAAGAACGTGCCATCAAACTGGCTGATTTCGTGCAAGAGGACGGAATCCACCTGACTGCGCAGGGAAACCATTTGTACGGGGCAATGGTCTTCGAGCGCCTGCAGGAGATTCTGAAACGAATTAGCTGATTCCACAGTGGTCGCTGGGGGCCCCCGCCGAGAGCGCACGCGCTTGGACCGAGGTCCCAGGAGGAGGCGATGCGGAGAGCTGCGGTATGGTGCATCCAGGGATTACTGAGCGCTACAGTGGTCATGGCGCAAGGGGTGGCAGTGGGCCTTCGGGTGGACCTAACTGACTCACTGGGCCTGAATAGGGCAGAGGGTCAATTCGCCCAACTGTTTGTGCCAGATTACTTCCAGCCGCCGCAAGATGGCAGGTTGACGCTTGTGGTGCACCTGCACAGTGCTTCGTGGGCAGCGGAGAATCAGGTCTACAAAGCGCACGCCAATGCAGCGTTGGTAAACATTCACCTGGGCGCGCTGTCCAGTCCTTACAAGAGCTATTTCTCAGACCAGAGTCGGTTCGCTGCGATGCTGGAGGTCGCGCTCCGCGAGCTGGCTACGCGAGGGATTGTGGACTGCCCTCAGCTGGGCACGCTCATTGTGACATCCTTCAGCGCGGGATATGCGGGCGTGCGGGAGATCATCAAGAATGGCTCGTATTATGAACAGCTCAGAGCGCTCGAGCTCGCCGATGGCCTCCACTGTAGCTCCGACCCAGGTCTGATGATTGCGCAGATGGCGGATTTTGTGCGTTTTGCGCGCGACGCTGCGGCAGGGCGAAAGGTGATGCTCCTCACGCATTCCAGCATCAAGACGGCGGGATACGAATCCACCACGCAGACGGCCGACTACCTCATTGCCGCCATCGGCGCGGCACGGGTGCCGTGCGCACTGGCCGATGAAATCGGCTTCCAGTATTCGCGGTGTGATACTGGCCACTTTCACCTCCGGGGCTACCTGGGCGATACCGCAGATGATCACCTCAAGCATCTCTACGCCATGGACACGATGCTGGCCCAGGCCCTGGAGATTCTTGGTTCGCAGCCCTCTGGAAGCCCACAAGGGAGACGTTCCGAGAGCACGTCACTGAGCGTGAGAGTGTATCCAAATCCCTGCAACCCACGGGCTACTTTTCGCTGCCAGATACCGACGGCCGGGCAGCTGAGACTCACCGTCTATGATGTCCTGGGCCAGGAGATCTTTGCATTCGAAGGTGGCCACGTTCCCGCCGGGCTCATCGAGTTGGCATGGAACCCCAGTGCGTTGCCGGCGGGAGTCTACGCTTATCGGCTGCAGGCCGGCGGCGCCACCGCTGCGGGCCACTGCATAGTCCTCAGGTAGAGTGGCGGCCCAAAAGGAGGACAGATGGACAGGACACAGCGGATGGCGGGGAAGCGACCACTGCTAGCCGTAGTAGTGGCGGTGGTCTGCCTGGCGCAGGGGTGCGCAAACAGGAAGCTCCATCAAGTGGATGAACTCTTCCGCGCTTACAGTGGCCAGGTGCCGGGCGCGGCGCTCATGGTGATCCGCCACGGGCGCCCCATCGTGATACGGTGTTACGGGCTCGCGCACCTGGAGAGGCGCGAGCCGGTGCGCCAATGCACCAACTTTCGCCTCGCCTCGGTCAGCAAACAGTTCACCGCGATGTGTATCATGATTCTCGTAGAGCGCGGTCTCTTGCGCTACGACCAGACACTGCGCCAAGTCTTTCCGGCCTTCCCGCCCTACGGAGAGGGCATCACTATCGACCACCTCCTCCATCACACCTCTGGCCTCATCGACTATGAGTCCCTCCTGCCCGACACCATGACGAGGCAAGTGAGCGACGCCGACGTGCTGCGGATGATGATGGCACAGGATTCGACCTACTTCCCACCCGGGAGCGAGTTTCGGTACAGCAACTCTGGCTATGCCGTACTGGCCATGGTGGTCGAAAAGGTTTCGGGTCAGCACTTTGCCGATTTTATCCGCGATAATGTTTTTCTGCCCTTAGGTATGGCCGGGACGGTGGCCTACGAGCGTGGCGGGCCGGAAGTACCGTGCCGCGCCTTTGGCTACCGCGTTGTGGACGATAGCGGCTTCGTGTTCAAGGATCAGAGTACCACTAGCGCAGTCTTGGGCGATGGGGGCATCTACTCTTCGCTTCGTGACCTTTTCCTCTGGGATCAGGCCTTGTACACGCGACGGCTGGTTTCGGCCGCCACACTGGAGCAGGCCTTCACCCCCGGCTTGCTCAGCGATGGCACGAGTACGTCCTACGGTCACGGCTGGCGACTGGATACGTATCGCGGACATCGCCGTATGCACCACACGGGCAGCACCTGCGGATTTGCTACTGTCATCCAACGCTACCCTGACGACCGCTTCACCGTGATCGTGCTGACGAACCGCAATGAACCCAGCTTGATGGAGACGGCTGAACGAGTCACTGATCTTTTCTTGAAGTGACTCTTTCTATCGCTCATCCCGCAAATCTGTGCAGGGAAGGAGGCGCTTGGATGCCACCCAGGCAGGGTAGCCCACGGTGGAAAAGACTCTTGGCGAACGGTAGCCTCGTGCCCTGATGCTTATCGCCTTGGCGCGGGCATTCATTGCCTCCACCGCACTGTTATCAACGGGCAGATCGAAGGAGGCCAGAACCCCAGCCCGATGTCTCGCCAGCAGGGAGGCGCACTACCTCATGGGCCCAAATCCGGAGCTGAGAGCCGAGCGGTGCCAGCGGTCCGACAAACGCCAGGCCTCCCCCCTGCTTGGCTAATGCCAGAGCTGACGGGAATATTCCTTGAGCAGATAGGTGCGGGGGATAGCAAGGTTCAGCCTCTCCAGGTATTCGAGCGGCTGCCGTTCCTGTGGATGGAGTCTCCAGGGATCCTTTAGCCACAGGGAGGCTGTACTTCGGGAGCTTTGGTTTGGTGCGGCGCAGGCAGTGGGCCTTCTGGCCCCTAAGCGGTCCGGGGGCAGCCGACAGCTGACCCACAAGGTGAAGGCCGCCAAAGACCGCAACGAGAGTGGCCTGCCACGGTCCACCTCGTACCCCTCGCGGTAAAGTGCCAATTGTGGCCTGTGGGCATATAAAATTTCTCCTTGACCTGCATGAGTGTGTGTCCACTTCAGGCGAGGACGAACTGCCTCAATGCGTGGGCGCCTCTGCCCAGTACATTGGTTGAGCAACTCGCACTTTGGTCTCGTAGATGTGCGGCCGCCTGCTGCCGATCACGTCGGTGTTCAACACCTGCCGAGAGGCAAAGCCATAGGCTCCTGCGCGCCTGAGTGCGGTGTACATGGCCTGCCAGAAGACTCCAAACAACCTCGGGACCGTGTGGGGGGCAGCAAGCTCGACCGTTGGGCCGGCGTCACAATCAGCGACTGACTCAGCCAGTTCTTGCCGCTGCGTTCCGGAATACACTCTGCCCTGACCGCACAGTGGGGACACTTGACTCGCACCGGCGCACGGCGCCCCAGTTTGCGGTTCTGCAACGTCAACAACACTACTTCTGCTCCAAGCAACCCGATTACGGTGGTTTGCAGCACCATGACCAGTTGTGTCCGTCTCATCTCCGCCTCGCTTTGCCCGAGGCTGCGCAAGGTCACCTGTCCAGTGCAGCCGCTCCGGCCCCCCGTGCCCCGTAATTTGGGTGAGTTGCAGACCGTAGAAGCCACATGCCATCATCGAGCCGCTGTTCGGCGCAGAAAGGCCATTGGCGTGGCCGAGTGCTCGCAGCCGTTCCTACTACGGGCGACAAAGGAGAGCGTAGAGACAAGCACGCCGACGCGCCACAACATCTCAGCTCCTCGCGGCGATAGGAGGAGCCGCATCGGTTCTTCGTCACCTCTGCGTGGGCTCCCGCGCGGCTAGCGTGCCTGCTGCCTATGCGGTGACAAATCTGACGTCTGTTCGGGTAGTGGTACTTGCAGGCGATTGTTCCACCAGACTGGGCGCAAGGTTGGATAAGCCGTAGAGGAA
>JAPDPR010000072.1 GCA_034506335.1 candidate division KSB1 bacterium | reverse complement strand
CCGAAGAGTATCCGCAGCCACGTCAGTTTGCAATTGCAAGACCAGGAGGTGGTGGCAATCGAACCACATACCCCGCGACCTAGGACATTGGCTGCTATGGGGGCGTAGAAACGGCAAGGTTCTCACAAGGCAAGGAGGTGATCCAACATGACCGACTGGAAAGAGCGCCATGACGAGGCGAAAAAGCGAGTGGGAGAGGCTCCCTACGGCTCTCGGGAGTACTGGCGCAATGCGGCAAAAGTTCTTTCTGTCCACGCAGGGCCGGGGATGAAGCCTGAAACCCGAGCCAAATTGGAAGCTCTGGCCCAGAGCGAGGATCCCGCGACGAGCCTGATTGCGCGAGCGGCCCTGGGAGGAGTCTGCTATTGGCCAGATCTCCAGGCAACAGCCGATGAAGACTAGCGGTGCGGGGAGCTTCGGGGGGACTAGTCATAAAGAGGTAGCAGAGCTCATGAAAAAAGCCGTGCCGAAACTTGTGGGAATCGAAACCGAGTATGGAGTGGGCGGCGGCGACGACACAAACGGGCGATACGGTCGTAACTTACGCGCCGCGGAGCTTGTTCTGTCTTATTCTGGTGACAGCCATCTTGGTTTCAGAAGAGAATTCTTGCCAAACGGGGCAAGGCTTTACTGCGACCATACGCACGTGGAGTACTCGACGCCTGAGACAAGATGTGCTCGGACACTTGTTGCTGCGGTAAAAGCTGGGGACCTAATCGTCAGCAGAGGAGCACAGCTTGCCAATTCCCGCCTTGGGGGGGGTCGCAGGGTCGTGGTGCTTGCCAACAACTCTGATGGACAGGGCCACAGCTATGCGGGCCACCTCAACTTTCTCGTCTCGCGGGACGCTTTTGACGACTGGTTTAACCGGCGGCCCCATGTCTTCTACATGTACTGGATTCCCCACCTAGTGACCGCTCAGCTCTACACGGGTGCGGGCAAAATCGGCGCAGAGAACGGCGCAAGTCCTGTTCTCTTCCAGCTCTCGCAGCGGGCTGATTTCATGGAGACAGCCGCGATAGAGTTGCAGACCACGCACCATCGGCCGCTGGTCAATGCGCGCGACGAGGCGCTGGCGGATCCAAGGCGATTCGCCCGCCTCCACGTTATTGCGTTCGATACCAATATGGTGGAGTATGCCCTGTGGCTCAAGATCGGGACTGCACAGCTGGTTTTGGCCATGATGGAAGCCGGTTTCATCAGAAGGAGCCTCGCTCTGGAGGATCCGGTACAGAGCATGAGGGAGATTTCTCGCGACCTCACTCTACGGCGCAAGCTGGCGATGGAAGACGGAACAAGAATGACCGCACTTGACATCCAGGAAGAACTCCTTCTGCAAGCTTCACGTTTTGTGGCGAGAGGATTTGCTGAGGACCTGGTCCCCGAGGCTAAAGCTATCTTAGAGGCATGGACTGAGACGTTGGTGATGCTCCGGAACAAGCGCCAGCAGCTGATTGGCAGAGTCGATTGGATCACCAAGTTGTGGTTGATGCGCCTCCATCGCCAGAGGCATGGTGTGGAGTGGTCAGACCCTTCGATGAGGGCGATCGACCTGCAGTATCATAACCTGGACCCTGAAGAAGGCATTTATCATTCGCTTGTCAAGGGGGGCCTTGTCGTGCGGGTGGTCACCGATAGGGAAATTGAGCGTCTAGTCGAAGAAGCACCATCTGACTCCCGCGCCTATTTTCGAGGCCTGTGCCTGAAGAAATTCCCTGGCAGAATCGTAAGGCTCAACTGGGATGGTTTAGAACTGTGCAGCAACGGTGTCCAACGCTGGTGGCGTACGGCTTGGCTACCCCTTCCCGATCCACTCAGGCCTCTGCCCGAAAGCGTCAAGGACGTGGGGTCCATCGATGTTGATGAGCTCCTGGCCGTGGCCATGGAAGAGGATGCGAAACTGAGAAGGGGGAAAGATATGCAATGGACCTACCATAACGGTTACGAGTATGATGGAGGAAACTAAGATGCAAGCAACCAAACAGAGAAGCAAGGAACTAACCGCACCGGTAACCACGCAGGGTCCCCTGGATCCTCCGGATGTGGCCGGGCCCGTCACATCAAACGATCGCCCCCACGCAGAACAGCGGCTAAAGGCAGTAGAGGCGGCTCTCGAGAAGGTCTTGTCCAAAGACTCAATGAGCCTTCTGGAAACGTTTGAACAAGAGGGTGGTGAATAACCCCATGGGCGTGCCTAACCAAATCGTTCTCGGCCTTGAGGTGGAATACGCACTCGCATCTCAGCGAGGCCCAGAGGCCCTCCAAGAGAGGAGGTGCTTGCCGGAAACTATACTACGCCAACTCAGGCGGTATCCCCACCTGCAGGACAGGGGCCGCACGGGCCTTCACCTCGGCAACGGGTGCAATGTATACGTCGATACCGGACGTCATCTTGAGTTCGGGACGCCTGAGGTCACGAATCCTCGCGACATCGTCCTCTGGGAAAAGGCGGGAGAGCGGCTCCTCGAGAAGGCCTCTGAGGGGGTCCAATCGGAACGAGACATCGGCGTGTACAAGAACAACGTTGATTATGCAGGCCACACTTGGGGGTGCCACGAAAACTACCTTGTGAGTAGGCGGCTGTCTTTCGAACGCATCGCTAAAGAGCTGCTCCCCTTCCTCATCACACGGCAAATCTATGCAGGCTCCGGCAAGATTTCTTGTGTCTCAGGAGGGATTGGCTTCGAACTGTCCCAGCGAGCCGCCTTTATTGAGGTTGCGGTAAGCAGGGAGACCGTAGGGTGTAGAGGTATTCTCAATACGAGAGACGAGCACCTGAGCACGGAGCAATACCGCCGTGTTCATTTGATCCTCGGAGACAGTTTGATGTCGGAGCGTGGTACCTTCTTGAAGATCGGTACTACAGCTCTGCTTTTGAGGATGATGGACCTTGGAGTGCATTTGGGAGACGGGTTTGAATTTGACGACCCAGTAGAAGTGCTCCACTTCGTGAGCCGTGACCCGCTTTGCAGAAGAGCACTACGAACAACGGATGGGCGTAGTGTCACAGCTACGGAGGTACAGCGACACTACCTCACGCGCGCAGAAGACTCCATCGGAAAGAGAGGTATCCCCGAATGGGGAGAGCTTGTTGTCCGTGAATGGCGCAGTGTGCTCGATCAGCTTGAGGCAGACCCACTCAGCCTTAGGTCGTGCCTGGATCCTTACATCAAGTTCGATCTTTACTCCAGGCTCCTCCAACGGTGGGGCTCTTCTTGGGATCACGTGAACAAAATGGCGCCCGGAAAGCCCGCCAGGCGGGAGCCAGAAGAGCTTGTCGTTTTGCGACAAATCTTCGGTGAGGAAGGCGTACTTCACCTGGAGTGCCTTTTGTCGGCGATGCGTGAAAGGGAGCCAGGGCCCAAGCCCTCTCCTTTGGCACAGAAGCTGATGGCTCTCGACATAAGCTATCATGACGTCCGGCGGAGAAGCAGCCTCTTCTACAGCCTTGAACAACAAGGACTGTTGGAGCACCGTGTGGTCACTGAAGATGAAATCGCCTCCGCCATGGTATCGTCACCTCCAGATACTAGAGCCGCTGTCCGTGGTCGTGTGATTCGGCAGTTTTCCGGTCTGGAAGCGGGCGTAGCAACCTGGTATGCCATTTGGGTCCCTGGGAGGGTGCTGGACCTTCGTGACCCTTTTGAAACCGACGAGAAGTGGCGTGCGAGCACGGAAGAAGGACTGTAGACCGGCCTTGTCATAAACACAGGCGAGAGGGCCAGATATGGCGTACCAGACGCCAATGACCACGATCGAACCGATCTTGTTGGCCTACCTCCTGGAAAAGGGGGTAGGCATCCGGCCGGTGGACCGAGACACGATTGTGCTTGGCCCTGTCCCGGTGGATCCTGGGGTCTTTACTAAGCCCCAGAGTAACCTCTTGCTTCGGCGCGTTGAGCCGTGGGACCGCTATATTGTCTGCGTTGACGCTGACTTGGAAACGCGGGGGCGAGCCACTCCAATGAGTGGGGTGCGCTTTTCTCACCCTGCCAACGGGTGGAAGGCGATATTGTTTGAAGAGCTTGCGGGAGACCCCAGTGAAGCGCTTCTGGAGACACTGCAACTGCTCGGAGCACCCGATTTGCCGCCGCCTCACTCCCTGCGCACACAAAAGCCTCCGGGGAGGGACTTCCGTCCACCTACGGGGCGGCTGTCTGATCACTTCACGAAGGCCTTGACAGACTTGCCACGGGACGGGGAACTGCCGCCCACAATTGGCCGAGACAAGGAGGTCCACCAGGTTCTCGCCGTAATCCAGCAATGGCACAGAATGGTACCCCTCGTCGTGGGTGAGTCTGGTGCAGGAAAAAGTAACCTTCTCGTTGCTTTGTCTCGAAAGCTTATGTTATCAAACAGACGTGTGCGGGTACTGGAGGTGGTCAGATTAACTGCCGAGTACAATCTTCCTGGTGAGGCCGAGAGGGCATTCGATAGAATCCTGGACGAGATGGAGGCCGAAAGTAACTGCGTTCTAGCCATCGACGATGTCGACGTTCTGCTCTCTTGTTGCTCTCAAAGGGAGATTCTTCTCCGGCGTCTTGCTGATTGTGGCGTGCCTGCGTTTGCTACAGCTCTCCCTGGTTTCCTCTGCAACCTGGAGTCACCAATCCTGCGGCGGAGGTATTTCCCTGTGGTGCTCTACGAGCTAAATGGAGGACAGACAAGAGAAGTTCTCCGTGCTCTGAAGCCGCTTGTCGAACGCCATCACCGGGTACGAATCCCCGAGCCGATGATTGACTTGTGCGTAGGACTCTCTTCAGGAAGACCAGGCGTGTTTCCCGGGAAGGCCGTAGATTTGCTCGATCTCGCATGTGCCGAGGTCGCAGAAAGAAAGGGGGACACGTTGACGGCGGATGACCTTGTCGCTACAGCTGGCAGAGAAGGGTTCGCCTCACCGGGCAGCCCCCTCGATCCGTGGAGTAGTGGCTCCTGAGTCTTTAACGAACCTTGAGGGCGAGCTCCCATGGAGAAGCAGGTGAGGTCCGCGCGCTATTTGTCTAGTACCTTTCTCCCCTAATGCGGAGGGCTCCTGTTTGGCGCCCACAGCATCTGATTGGCCTACTCACAGCTGAGACTGCAGGTTGGCCCGTCACTCATCATTCGGAGTGCGCCGACCCCCGGGCTAGACGCAGCGTTCCTCATTGCACCTCCGCGCTGGGTTACCTTCTCTCCTGTGCCTGAGTTACCCTCTCCGGTAACTACTTGGCCGGGGGCCTATGTGAAATGCAGCTAGGCCAGCGGGCGCTGGCATGACGCTTTTCTTACCTGCGGCCGCTACCTCATAACCTCCCTTAATGCGGCCGCAGCGGTGTAGAAAACGCCTACCCCTCCAAGATGGGCCGCTACGCGCAGCACTTCGGCGATCTCTCCGCGCGTGGCCCCCTCTTGCATCGCGGCGGTTGCCAAAGCGCGTACGCCATTAACCGCCCCGTGCGCCGCATCAAAGGCCATGGCCAGGAGAAGCTTGGTCTTGCGCGGCACCTCCCCTGCGGCGAACACGAACTCGTCCATCTCCCGGATATGCTTCAGGACACCGGGATCAAGCTCTTGAAACACAGAAAGCGGATGCTCTGACATCTCTTCATTCCTCCTTCGCATCACCAAAGGCCATCGCGCGCAGCATGTGAAACCCGGCGGACTTGCAAAACCTTCAAGGGTTAAGCTGGCGGCCGTGTTCGCTTCTGGCCAACGATGCCAAGCTAGCCGCCACACTCAGAAGGCACCCCACCCAGAAGGCTCGGCCGAGGGCTGCGAGGAAAATGGTTGCTTCTTCTGCTGAAAGCTGACCCTTTCCCAGAACAGGTGCCGGCGTGGTTGCGTATAGCACAACGCCTGCGATCGCGATGCCGAACACCATGCCCACATTGCGCATCGTGGCAAGGACGCCAGACGCAGTGCCCAATCGGTTTCTAGGCGCGTGGCCCATAACCGCGCTATTGTTTGGCGATTGGAATAGGCCGGTGCCGCACCCAAACAGGGCGAGCCTCCAGGCTACGTCATGTGGCTCGGCACCACCGGGGAGGCCTGCCATCAGGGCAAGCGCCAGCGCGGAAATGGCAGCTCCAAGGAACGCCAACGTCCTTGTGCCAATGCGGTCGGAGAGAGAACCGCTCAGCGGCGCCACAATCATCACGGCCAAAGGAGAGGCGGTCATGACCAGCCCCACCTTGTTGGCAGGGAGCAGAAGCACCCGCTGCAAGTAGAACGGTGTGAGGAAAACGAGCACGTATTGCGACATGAAGCTCAGCAAGGCGGCCCCCAGTCCGAGGCTGAACACGCGGTTGTGGAACAAGGTGAGGTCCACAAGCGGAGAGACGGTTCTCTTTTCCGTGAGGAGAAAGAGAGACGCCGCGATGCCCGCAGCTGCCAACACGCCCCACAGGAGACTGGGCACGTGGCCACTTTGGGCGCGATTGACAAAGAGGAGAAACCCGAACAGTGCCAAGAAACAGGTCACAGCACCTTGCCAGTCAATACGGGCGGCGTCATTCTTTGTCGAGGGGAGGACGCGCGCGGCAAGCAAGAGCCCCGCAACCCCAATGGGGATGTTCACCAGAAACACAAAGCGCCACCCCAAGGTGGACGTAATAAGGCCTCCTAGCGAAGGGCCGATAGCCAGTCCTGCGGAGATGCTGATGGCGTTGATGCCCAGCGCCTTGCCGCGTTCTTGCGGCGGGAACACGGCAGTGATGAGTGCGAAAGGGACAGCCATCATCATGGCGGCCGCCAGTCCTTGAATGGCACGAAAGGCAATCAGCCATCCGGCAGCAGGCGCCAATCCACACAAGGCGGAGGCGACTACGAACCCCGCAAGTCCCGCAAGGTACACGCGGCGATACCCCACAATGTCGCCGAGCCGCCCAAACAAGAGCAGCAAACTGCTGATGGTCAGCAAATAGATCATCGGCACCCATTGGATAACGGCGACAGGCACGCCAAAGGAGGTGCTAACTGTGGGCAGGACAACATTGACGATGCTCCCATCGATGGGCCCCATGATACCCCCCAGCATTACTGCTGCCAGCACTGAATACCGTTTCTCGTATGGCCCGCGCTCCACTGCTGATATCCCTACGCTCACCTCACCTTCCTTTGGCATGTTCTATCCTTTCCCTTTCACCCTCCATTCGCCCTCAGCATGCTACCTGTGAACTGTGCATAGAGCCCATGCGAGCGCGGTACTCACTCGCGCTAAGGCTAGGGGAGAAACCCGGACTAGCCTTCAGGGACTTTCCGCCTCCTTGGCAAATTCTCCGTGAAGGAGCTCCGGGCGGGTCTGACTGAGAGCTATCGACCTTGTCGGCCGGGTCTCCTTGGGGCACAAAACAGGTCTCAGCGTGGCACTAGTTATCCTTCTGCAGGATCGCCACAACATGAGCAGTGAGGTACCGATTAAGAATAGGCACGTGCCTGACAAACTGCATTCCCTTTATCATTCGCTGACGAAGTGCGATCGGTCGCATGCGGAGCTCACGCACCAATTGCCTGAATTCAGAGATAGTTATTCGGTTGAGTTCCAGAAAGTGGTCAATGTACGAAAGCCTGCCGAAGCGTGGTGCTGGATTGAGCCTTTTCAACACGTTGACGAGAGTAGTGGAGGAGAAGAACAGCTGGCACCAAGGGATGTGGATGTAGTCGTAAACATGAGCGGCGCTCGGGCTCGTCCAGGGCGGGAAAAAGGCACAGAGCATTCCTCCGCCCTTTAGGACACGTTTGCATTCATACAAGGCACGCCGGAGTTCCTGCCTGCGGATGTGTTCCACCACCGCGTTTAGCAGGACTACGTCAAAGGAGCGATCCGCAAAAGGAAGCGCGGCGAGACTTCCCACCATAAAGACAAGGTTTTGTTGCGCTGGGGCGTCGGAAAACCTCCGGGCGTATCTGACGTGCTGCATGTCATTGTCGAGTCCGAGCACATAGGACGCACCGTGCTGCGCGCAATATGCAGTCTTGCCACCGAAGCCGCAGCCACCATCAAGAACCACCTTCCCGCCCAGCTGCAGATAAGGCGCGTAATAGGAGAGAACCTCTTCCGCTTCGCCCGCATCAACGTCGTAGGCCGACTTCGGTGAATCCCTTTCGCGCAACGTCCTCGCCGGAAAGAGGCGGTTCAGAGCCAAGCAAACCCGTTCACTGGTTCTCATGTCTTCCCTCCTTCGCATGAGACCTCACACGAACACCAGTATCTCTCGATGGAGATGCGGCGCCCCTAGTTCCTTCTCAATGGGGAGAGGGTCTTTTCCTTTGCACCTACCCACCTCAGGCCAAGACAATCAATTATGCTGTCTAGCAGGTCAATGTCCGTGACCCTTGAGCAATTGTCTCGCGTTTAGCGCCCGGAAGGGCCCTCTCCTCCTTGCTGCTCCATCAACAAGGGTCGTCTGCTCTCATGGTGTGCTTGGGGTCCAAGCATTCCTGTCGTTGCCGGCAGCCAGACCCTGAAGAATCTAACACGCCCCACGGAGAATGGCAAGAAGAATGTCGAGACCCTGCACGGGGAACTCAGTGATATCCGCGATTGCAAGCTGGAACCTGGTTCATTCTTGTGCTGTGAGCGGGGCGCGTAGGGATACCTCTCGGCTGGGGGTTTTCTACGCTTTCAACAACATACGCAGGGCGGCCACCAGAAGAACTGCCCCGAAAATCTTCTCCAAGACCACGTCCGAGAGCCAGCATGCGAATCGTGCCCCTGCCAGCCCGCCCAGGAAGTAACCCGTTGCGACGAGCGCGGCAATACGTATGTCCACATACCCGTTCCGATAGTAGGTCCAAGCGGCCAGCAGGCCAATGGGTGGCACCATGAGCGCCAGTGTTGTTCCCTGTGCTTGATGCTGCGAGAGCTTGAACAAGAGTGCTAAGGCCGGCACCAGGATAATTCCTCCCCCGATGCCGATCACTCCACTAAGGACCCCAGCTCCGAAACCGAGAAGACAAAGTAACAGGGATTGTATCATTGTGGCGCTGCCTCCTAATTGACGGTGTCAATTGAACACTCAGGCTGATTCTTGTCCCGAGAGCAACAGGGCAATGTGGGAGCGCACGGTTTCCTTGAGAGCGGTAGCGTTCATCGTGCGGACCATGGTGGACGAGAGCGGTTTTCCGATGCGCAGAACCATGCGTCCTGGGCGGATGAGCCAGCTCCCCTTGCGATTGATCTGCAAGGCGTTCACCATGGCCAGAGGTACCACGTCGACTCCTGCCTGGCGAGCCATGTCGAAGGGGGCGCGCATGAAGGGGCGGAGGTTGCCGTCAAGGGTCCTATGGCCTTCGGGCATGAGCACGATGGAGATCCCCCGCCGAAGCGCCTCCCTGGCACGGCACAGGCTGTCCATGGCCGAAAAGGGATTCTTCTGGCTAATGGGGATGTTGCCAATACGCTTGATCACAAGACCGTACAAGAACCATCGGAAATGACCCTCCAGCTCCACCCCTCGCACCAACTGTGGCAGGTGACCACCGAGCACAAAGACGTCAAAAAGGTTCACGTGGTTGCTCATAAAGAGGTAAGTGCGGTCCGGACGGATGTTCTCCAGCCCCTCGACCTTAACCCGAATCCCCAACGCCTTGAGCAGGGTCCGGCACATCCACTTCAAGGCCCGGTCGTAGGTCTTCATCGGCAGGAGCAGGGTCGCCACCAGGAGTGTACCTCCGAAAAGACCAAGGAGCAGGAGGCCCCAAAGCCACAGCAGCGCAGATATTATTTGTCCCATTTACCCAAAACCTGCAAGCGTCTGGGGATAATGCCCACCTCAATTGGAGTGGAGCCAAGGAGCTCGCCGTCCGGTGTCAAGATCTTCGGTTTGTCTGTGACTGCGACGATGTGTCTGGCACGGAAGGTCTCCACTTCTGGGAGCTCCAGGTGGGCCCCACGAAAGATGAGGGGAAATGACTTGAGCAGTTTGCCGCGCGAAATGCGATTCAGGATGACCAGATCAAGATAACCGTCGTCCAAAACGGCTTGCGGTGCCATCAGCATGGTGCCGGCGGTGTAACGGGAGTTGCACACCTCGACAAAACAGTTCGTCCTTTCGTACGTGGCTCCATCCACAGTGAGCACGAGATGGCAATGAGACAGGGCAGCAGTGATCTGGAAAACCCCGATGACATAGCTCAAATGACGCAAGGCCTTGTAGCGGATAGCTGCGTGGCATACGTCGGACACAAAACCAAAGCCGAGCATGTTCATGAAGTAGTAGCGCTTCCGCTCAGTGCTCACCCAGGCCACGTCTACTGCTTTGCGCTCTCCGTTCAGGATGGCCCCAACCGCTCCGTCAAAGTCGCCGAATACACCCAGGTCTTGCGAAAAAGAGTTGCCACTGCCCACGGGGATTACCCCCAGCGTGGTCGAGGTGGGAGCCTCTGCCTGCATCAGACCGTTGACAACCTCGAAGAGGGTGCCGTCGCCCCCGACGCAAACGATGGCATCGAGTTCGGCGACGTTGAGCTTACGTGCTAGCTGCACTGCATGGCCAGGGTATTGCGAGATGTGGGGCACATACTCCACACCCCTATTGCGTAGGGCAGTTGCCGCCCGCACGCCGGCCTTTGCGCCCCGACCGTTACCCGCTGCGGGATTGATGACAAGCGCCACCCTCATGCGGCCGTTCTCCTCTTTGCTCTCGGATCTTTGTGTAACGCGAAATTTAGCCATTTTCGGGATAATGTCAAGAGGATTTTCTTGATTCGAACGACAGGCCCTGTACACTCTTCTGTCTGGCGGTGTTCTACGCGACATTAACTGTTCATGAACCGTTCTGGGGAGGGGGCGCCTCTTCACCCCTTTCGCGTGGGGAACCTGCGAGCCTCTCTGGCCATCGTCGAGGTCGTGGCCCGGAGCAGTATTCGAAGGCGGACCTCAACACCGGCCAAGCCCAAGTACCAAACGTGCTCGACTATTCAGTCCTAATTACAAAAAAGCCTTGAAATTAATCCTGGAAATTGTTATCATTAAACCAGAATCGTGCCTAAGAGAGCGCGATGGCCCTGCGCGAAGGCCGTGGAGGTGGTAGTGGAGGTGAGCGGAGAAATGCGGTGTGGCTGCTGTGGGGCAAGCGCCAGGGGGGTGAAGGGCGTTGCCGTGCGACAGCCAGCAAATGGCCTCTTCAAAGCACGCTAACAAGGACCCGGTAGGCGCCGGCGTCCTTTTTTGTTTGCTTGCGTGCGGCCTGGCGGTGAGGGTGGCTGGAGGATGGGTTGAGGAACGCCGAAGCTGACAATGGCGATCTGAGTTGCAATGAACTAG
>JAPDPR010000071.1 GCA_034506335.1 candidate division KSB1 bacterium | reverse complement strand
TTCGTTCTTGGCGTGTACGTGGCGTCCTTTGCGTGGATGATGTTCGCGCGAAGGTCGCCAAGGGTGCGCCACGCTTTTTTTTCTCAGCTTTCCCTGCCTGTTTTTGCTCTAAAAAAAGAGCTTTGCGTTCTTGGCGTGTACCTGGCGTCCTTTGCGTGGAACCCCCCGAAAAACGGGTTGACAAAGTCATAGAAATTGAGTATAATTGCGCCAGTGAAATTACTCCCTTTAAGCCAATCCCGTGAGATCGGCAAGGGCTTGAAGATGCAGTGTGAGCCTTGTTGCGTTCTCGCCGAGGCTTTTTTTGTGCGTGGGGCACGGAGATGCCACAGCAGAAGGTGAAAGCAGAGCTGATTGACGAACAGGGGCTGGAGCGCACCATCACCCGCCTGGCGCATGAGATTCTGGAGCGGAATCGCGGCACGGAGAAGCTTGCCGTGGTGGGCATCCGCACGCGGGGCGCCCCATTGGCGGCGCGGATCGTGCGCAAGATCGAGGCCTTGGAGGGCAAGCGGATCCCCTTGGGTACACTGGACATCACCATGTACCGGGACGACTTTCGCCGCAAGATTCCTATGGTGCGGGGCACCGATATTCCCTTTGAAATCGACGATATGAACGTCGTGCTGGTGGACGACGTGCTCTACACCGGCCGCACGGCGCGCGCGGCCCTGGACGCGCTCATGGACTTTGGCCGACCGGCGACGGTGCAGCTGGCAGTGCTGGTGGACCGTGGGCACCGCGAGCTGCCCATCCGCGCCGACTATGTGGGCAAGAACGTGCCCACCTCCATCGGCGAGGAAGTGCAGGTGCGGCTGAAGGAGGAGGACGGTCGAGACTGCGTACTTCTGGTCGCGGCTGAGGAGGACAAGTAGATGGAGTTCCGCCGCAAGCACCTCCTGGAATTGGAGGGGATGACCCGCGAGGAGCTCAGCCTCATTCTGGACACTGCCGAGGCTTTCCGTGAGGTGTTGGAGCGCCCGATCCCCAAGGTGCCCACGCTGCGCGCCGTCACCGTGGCAAACGTGTTCTTCGAGCCCTCCACGCGCACGCGCCTGTCATTCGAGCTGGCAGAAAAGCGGCTCTCGGCCGACCTGGTCAGCTTTTCGGCGGCTACCTCCTCAGTACTCAAAGGAGAGACGCTAAAGGACACGGCGCGCAACATCCAGGCCATGAAGGTGGACATGGTGGTGATTCGTCACAGCGCCGCGGGCGCCCCCCACTTTCTCAGCCGGTGCCTGGAGGCGTCGGTGATCAATGCCGGGGATGGGTGCCATGAGCATCCCACCCAGGGGCTCTTGGACATGATGACCCTGCGCCACAAGTTCGGCCGCTTGGAGGGGCTGAAGGTGGCCATTGTGGGCGACATCGAACACAGTCGCGTGGCGCGCTCCAATTTGCACGGGCTGCGCACCATGGGCGCGGAGGTCTTGCTGTGCGGGCCCTCCACCCTCATGCCCGTTGAGGCAGAGCGCTGGGGCGTGCCGGTGACCCATGACCTGGATGAGGCCATCTCCTGGGCCGACGCGCTGAACGTGCTGCGCATTCAGCGGGAGCGGCAAGCGGCAGGACTTTTCCCTTCGCTGCGAGAGTATCACGCCCGCTTTGGAGTCACCCGGCGCCGGCTGGAGCGGGCCAAGAAGGAGATCACCATCCTCCACCCCGGTCCCATCAACCGGGGCGTGGAGATTGAGAGCGACCTGGCGGATAGCGAGTTTTCCGTGATCCTTGATCAGGTGACCAACGGCGTGGCTGTGCGCATGGCCGTGCTCTACCTGCTGGCCGGCGCACAGGGGGCGCTGGAAGGGTCATGACAGCGAGAGGCACACCGTGAACCAGCCTAAACCTGCGCACAAAGTGCTGTTCAAGGGGGCGACACTCTTGGACCTGGAAAGCGGCAAGGAGTCGCCCGCCGATCTGCTCATCGTCGATGGAGTGATTGCGGAGCTGGGCAAGTTAGATATCCCATCCTTTGACGGCGAGCTCATCGATGCCAGCGGCACGGTCGTAGTGCCGGGGTTGATGGACATGCACGTCCACCTGCGGGAGCCCGGGCGCGAGGATGAGGAGACCGTGGAGAGCGGCTGCCGGGCAGCCATGGCGGGTGGCTTCACTGCGATCTGTCCGATGCCCAACACCGAGCCTCCTGCGGACAAACGCGAGGTGCTGGATTTTCTCCGCGATCGGGCGCGCGGTCAGCTTGTGGAGCTGTTTCCCATTGCCGCGGTGTCCAAGGGGCGCAAGGGTGAGGAGATCGCCGAGATGGGCGAGCTGGTAGATGCCGGTGCCGTGGCCTTTTCTGACGATGGCGACCCGGTGCACAATGCGGCGGTGATGCGCCGTGCCCTGGAATATGCAAAGATGTTCGGCCGCCCGGTCATCGACCACTGCGAGGAACGCAGCTTGACAGCCGGCGGCGCGATGAACGAGGGCTTTGTGTCCACCAATCTGGGGCTCCCCGGGATGCCTGCAGTTGCCGAGGAGATTATCGTGGCCCGCGACCTCGCCTTGGCCAAATACACTGGCGGCAGGCTCCATGTGGCGCACGTCTCCACCGCCGGCTCGGTGGAGCTCATCCGACGGGCACGCGCCGAAGGGGTGCAGGTGACCTGCGAGGTCACGCCTCACCATCTGATTCTGACTGACCAGGCAGTGGTGGGATTCGACACCAACACCAAGATGAATCCGCCCTTGCGCACAGCCGCTGATGTGGAGGCCCTGCGTGCAGGGCTGCGCGACGGCACCATCCAGGTAATCGCCTCTGACCACGCACCCCACGCCGTGGAAGAGAAGGACGTGGAGTACGCGGCGGCACCATTCGGCATTATTGGGCTGGAAACAAGCTTGGCCCTGGTGCTGCGCGAGCTGGTGGGCCGCCAGGTACTCACTTTGGCGCAGGCCCTGCGGGCCATGAGCGCCGGTCCCCGCCAGGTACTGGGCCTGGAGCAGCTGAAAGTGGAGAAGGGGGCGAGGGCAAATCTCACGTTTATCGATCCGCACGCGGAGTGGGTTGTGGACACCAGCCGCCTTGAGTCCAAGTGCCGCAATACGCCCTTTGCGGGATGGAAGCTGCGGGGACGGGTATTTGCATTAGTAAACCGAGGGCTATACTGGCGCGCGGTACGGTAACCAGAGCAAAGGACCAGGGAACCAGCGTAAACGGCAAAAAAACGCTTGCTTCTTTAGCATGTCTTTTATACCTTTTACAGCTTTCCGGATTGAGAGGAGGTAGTGAGTCTTGAAGACCTTTGTGCCGAAACAGAAGGACGTGCAACAAAAGTGGTATGTGGTGGACGCCACCGACCAGATCCTCGGGCGTCTGGCAAGTCGCATCGCGGCAGTGCTGCGCGGCAAGCACAAGCCTATTTTTACGCCGCACCTGGACACCGGCGATTTTGTGGTGGTCGTGAACGCCGCAAAGGTGAAGGTCACGGGCAAGAAGACCGAGCAGAAGCGCTACTACCGTTACACTGGCTATCCCGGCGGACTGCGGGTTGAAGAGTACCGCAAGCTTATTCAGGAGAAGCCGGAGCGCGTGCTGCGGCATGCGGTATGGGGAATGTTGCCCCATAACAGCCTGGGGCGCAAGCTGCTGAAGAAGCTAAAGATCTACCCTGGGGCGGAGCACCCTCACCAGGCCCAGCAGCCGGAGCCGCTGGCGGTCGACGCCAGGCAGGCATAGAAGCACTTGATGGCAGGGAAGGGGCTCGGGAGGGCAATCTCGTCCCCAGCGAGCGGGGGCCGACGAGGCACTCGCCACGGGCTGAAGGTATACCACAACCGTTCTGGCGTGAGAGGAAACTAGCCTTCGCCCATGCGAGGATCAACTGCAACCAGGTGGTGCTGGGGGCGTGGACGCGGACCGCGGAGAGGGAAACAGCAGGGCGCGGCTCGACTGCTGGCGCTGCCGACAAGGTTCAGTGAAGGCATAGTGCACGGTAGGCGCCTGAGCCGAAGAGGTCGGGTATAGTTGGAAGCTGCTTACCCGCATAACGTGTAGTTGGACGGGAAGGCGCACTTCCATGACAGCAGAAAGCGTAAGACAGACCCTGAGGGAACTGAAGCCTTATCTCACGCGCCGCTATAAGGTCAGGGAGCTTGCACTTTTCGGCTCGCTCGTTCGTGGGGAACAGTCATCAAACAGTGATGTTGACGTCTTAGCGGACTTTGAGGAGAGCGCTGACCTTTTCGACTTGATCGGACTGGCTTTGTACTTGGAAGGGGTATTCCAGCGTCGCGTAGATGTCGTACCTAAGCGAGCCTTGCGAGCTGAACTCAGGGAGACGGTTCTGCGGGAAGCCGTCACCGTATGAGAGACTATAGGCTGTACTTGAAAGATATCGTGGCGGCAATCGAGAGCATCGAGTTTCATAGCAGGAATGAGCCTTGATGCTTTCACGGTGGATGACAAGACCGCGAGCGCCGTCGTGCGAAAACTCGAGGTCATCGGGGAAGCAGCCAAGCAGATCCCTGATGACATACGGCAGAGATATCCCCAGGTGCCATGGAAAGAAATGGCGGGGATGAGAGATAAGTTGATTCACTTTTACTTTGGCGTAGACCAACGCCTCGTTTGGCAAGCGATAACGCAGCGGCTGCCGCAGGTCAAGCAGCAGGTCGTGAAGGTTTTGGAGGATCAGGATTAACAGTCGCCGCAGGCGATGACAGCTGCTGAGGAATTGCGGCAGGGTGGGTGGTTCTTGTCGCACTACTTTAAGGTCCTTACGGCTCTTCTGATCCTTCCAGACGTCTGGGGCCAGGGCTCCAGGACGGGGTGAAGGTGGTGTACGTATGTATTGCTGGGATGGTGGGAAGAGCGGTGCGCCGGATGTTGCCGCACAGCAGTCTCGGCCGCAAGCTGCTGAAGAAGGCAAAGATCTACCCTGGGGCGGAGCACCCTCACCAGGCCCAGCAGCCGGAGCCGCTGGCGGTCGAGTGATCTGATTTCTGTTCGAGCCTCTGCCATTGGAGGCGGTTGGATGAGGCCGGGTGCGGAACAGGGGCATGGCGTGAGGTCATGGAGGCCGGTACTTATGCCGGTCTTGCTCGTAGCAAGCGCATCCAGCGCACGGCCCCTGCGCAGCTGCCAGGCGTAGGTGGCGCGTGTCTGAGTGGTGATGGCTACATGAGGGCTCTTTTGCATTGCATTGGGAGTATCGAGAGAGCATGGTAACGAAGAGTGTATGTTTTCAAGCGGTAGGACGGCGGAAGGATGCGGTGGCGCGGGTGCGCCTGATGCCCGGTAAGGGCGAAATGGTGGTCAATGGTAGGCCATTGCCCGACTACTTCAAGCGCGAAACCTTGAAGATGATCATCGAGCAGCCGCTGCAAATCACCAACACGCTGGGCAAGTTTGACATTATCGCGCGCGTGGATGGCGGTGGTTTGTCAGGGCAGGCTGGGGCCGTGCGCCTGGGCATCTCGCGCGCGCTGGCCAAGGCGGACGAGTCGCTGCGGCCGACCCTGCGCAGCCAGGGTTTCCTCACGCGCGACCCGCGCATGGTGGAACGCAAGAAGTACGGGCAGCCCGGCGCCCGCAAGCGCTTCCAGTTCTCCAAGCGGTAATCCTATTCCGCGCGGATCACACACACCTCTCTGCCCCGAGGGGTGCCGCCTCGTGGCGGTTCTTA
This sequence comes from candidate division KSB1 bacterium, assembly GCA_034506335.1. Taxonomy (NCBI): domain Bacteria; kingdom Pseudomonadati; species Candidatus Zhuqueibacterota bacterium. The sequence continues at coordinate 5,887 of JAPDPR010000071.1, read as the reverse complement.
GGGGCACCAGGAGAGGTGGAGGCTGAACCCCTAACACGAGGTGAGCAGTATGGCACAAGTAGGCTTGCAAGAGCTGCTGGTGGCCGGATGTCATTTCGGCCATCTCACGCGCCGTTGGAACCCGAAGATGAAAAAGTTCATCTTCATGGAGCGCAACGGCATTCACATCATTGATCTGAAAAAGACTGAGGCCTGTCTGAAGCGCGCCTGCGAGGAGGTAGCACGCATCGTGCGCAGCGGCGAAAAGGTGCTCTTTGTGGGCACAAAAAAGCAGGCCAAAGACATCGTACGGGCCGAGGCAGAACGCTGCGGTCAGTTCTACGTCACGGAGCGCTGGCTGGGCGGCACGCTGACCAATTTCGTCACCATCAAGAAGAGCGCCAAGCGACTCAAGACCTTGGAGAAGATGGTCACCGATGGGACCTACGACCGTCTGTCCAAGAAGGAGATCCTGGCCCTTGAGCGGGAGCGCGAGAAGCTGTTGCGCGCTATTGGCGGCATTGCCGACATGAATCGCCTCCCTGGGGCGTTGTTCGTGGTGGACACCAAGAAAGAGGCCATTGCCGTGTCCGAGGCCAATCGCCTCAATATCCCCGTGATTGCCATTGTGGACACCAACTCGGACCCTGACCCCATCGACTTTCCCATACCGGCCAACGACGACGCCTTCAAGTCCATCAGCCTGATCACCCGGGCGATTGCCGATGCGATCGTCGAGGCACAGGAGGGCGCGGCACTGGTACCACCAGGCCCGGAAGAGGAGGCTGTCCCCAGTGAGCCCGCACAGCCTGAGGAAAACGAGGCACCAGACGTAGCGGATTGGGAAGAGCTGAGCAAAGAGTAGTACGGAGAAGGAGTGGGAATATGGACGTACCGGCTGCGCAGGTAAAGGCGTTGCGCGAAAAGACCGGCGCCGGCTTTATGGACTGCAAGAAGGCCCTGGAGGAGACACAGGGCGACGTGGATAAGGCGATAGAGGTATTGCGCAAGAAGGGGGTTGCCACCGCCCAGAAGAAGGCGGGACGCGAGGCACGCGAAGGAGTCATCGAGGCATACATTCACCCGGGCAGCCGCCTGGGGGTGATGTTGGAGCTCAATTGCGAGACCGACTTTGTGGCCAAAACCGACCAGTTCAAGACTTTGGCCCGCGACTTGGCGATGCAGGTAGCGGCCGCCAACCCCAGGGTTGTGCGCCGCGAGGATCTTCCCGCCGAGGTGATTGACAAGGAGCTGGAAATCTATCGCACCCAGGCCCGCAACGAACGTAAGCCGGAGCAGGTGGTTGAGCGCATCGCCCAGGGAAAGCTTGAAAAGTTCTATCAGGAAGTTTGCCTGTTAGAGCAAAGCTTCATCAAGGATCCGAACAAAACGGTGAATGACCTGGTGACAGAATACATCGCCAAGCTGGGCGAGAACATTGTCATTAGGCGCTTTGTGCGGTTTCAGCTCGGTGAGTAGACGCAATACCGCTGGTGACGTGACGCCAGCGGTTTTTTGTAAGCGGCACAGCAAGGGAATGAAACGTGCAGGAGCCGGCGTATAAACGCATCTTGGTCAAGCTGAGTGGTGAGGCCTTGATGGGGCAGCAGGGCTTGGGCATCGACCCTGCGGTGGTGAGCGCGGTGGCTGATGAGATCAAGACCGTGCGGGAGCACGGGGTGCAGATTGGGCTTGTTGTCGGTGGGGGCAACATCTTTCGTGGCCTTTCCGCCAGCGCGCGCGGCATGGATCGGGTAACCGCCGACTACATGGGCATGCTGGCCACGGTGATCAACGCCCTGGCTCTGCAGGACTATCTGGAGCGGAAAGGGGTGCCCACGCGGGTGCTCACCGCCATAAGAATGGAGGCGGTGGCCGAGCCGTTTATTCGCCGTAGGGCGATCCGCCACCTGGAAAAGGGGAGGGTGGTGATCTTTGCCGCTGGTACCGGGAGCCCCTTTTTCACCACGGATACAACCGCAGCCCTCCGCGCCGTGGAGATCGAGGCTGAAGTTATTCTCAAGGCCACGAAGGTGGATGGCGTGTACGACGCCGATCCGATGATACACCATGACGCCACGATGTTTGATTCCATCTCCTACATGGACGTGGTGCGCCGAGGGCTGAAGGTAATGGACGCCACGGCGGTCACGCTGTGCATGGACAACAAGCTGCCCATAATCGTATTCAACCTCAATAAGCCTGGGAATCTGTTGCGGGTTGTTTTGGGTGAGAAGGTTGGAACGAAAGTGAGTGGTGAGAGCCATGGCTGACAAACCCGAGATGATCCTGCAAGATGCCAAGCGGCGCATGCGCGCCACGGTGGAGAATATCGGCGCCGAGTTGGCAAAGATCCGCACCGGCAAGGCTTCCGCAGCGCTGCTGGATGCGGTGCGGGTGGAGTATTACGGGGCCCAGGTCCCCATCAAACAGGTGGCCAACATTGGCGTGCCGGAACCACGGCTGATTACCATCCAGCCCTGGGACCGTTCAGTGATTGGGGCCATCGAGAAGGCCATCCTGAAGGCTGACTTGGGGCTGAACCCCATCAATGACGGGCATCTTATTCGCCTGCCCATTCCTGAGCTCACCGAGGAGCGGCGCAAAGAGCTGGTCAAGGTCTGCAAGAAGATCGCCGAGGAAGGGCGCATCGCCGCGCGCAATGTGCGCCGCGACGCCAATGACAAGCTGAAGCAGGCAGAGAAGGACCACGAGATTTCCGAAGACGACTCCCGCCGCTACCAAGAGAAGGTGCAGGAGCTCACCGACGAGACCATCAAGGAGATCGATCAGCTCCTGGAGAAGAAGGAAGCGGAGATTATGGAGGAGTAGCCTCGGGTTGCAAAGGGTCGCTGGGCTGGATGGCCGTCGGCGGTGGCCGGCGGCTTTCGTGTATTCGGCCGCCGTGCAAGGAGCCAGTGAGGAAAAGGGTGCGTAAAGAGACGATGACGCCGCGCGAGCGGTGGCTTGCGGTGCTGAGGAGGGAAAAGCCTGACCGTGTGCCCATGGACTACTGGGCCACACCTGAGGTGACCCAGAACCTCATGCGCCACCTCGGCTGTTCTAACGAACAGGAACTCTTTGCCGCCCTCCATATCGACGCGGTGGTGCACCTGAAGCCACGTTACGTGGGTCCGCAGCTGCCCACTGACACCGACCCTTTTGGTTGCCGCTTCCGCGAGCTGGATTACGGCAGCGGACGCTATCGGGAGTGTGTGCACCACCCCTTGGCCGCGTTCACCTCGGTCCACGAGATCCAGCGCCACTACACGTGGCCTCAGCCGGACTGGTGGGACTATTCGGAGATCCGCAACCAGGCACGAAGCCACGAGCGCTGGCCGCTGGCCGGAGGTCTTTACGAGCCATTCCTCACCTACAAGTACCTCAGAGGCGACGAGCAAGCCTTCGTGGACCTGGTGGAGAATCCAGAAATGGTGCATTATTGCCTCGACCAGCTGTTGGAACTGTCCTACCAGGAGACGTTGCGCATCTATGAACAGGTGCCTGGCCAGGTCACCTACACCTATGTAGCGGAGGACATGGGTGGGCAGACGGATCTGCTCTTCTCGCCTGCGGTGATTCGGGAGTTTTTCTTACCGCGGATGAAGAAGATGATTGATCTGGCTCACCAGGCAGGGGCTTATGTGTTCCACCACAACGATGGGGCAATTCGGCGCATTATCCCGGACATGATCGAAGCGGGCATTGACATCCTCAACCCGCTACAGTGGCGGACGCCTGGCATGGAGCGCGAGGGGTTGAAGCGCGACTTTGGGAACAAGGTGGTGCTCCACGGTGGAGTGGATAACCAGTATACCCTGCCGTTTGGTACGGTGGAACAGGTGCGCCAGGAGGTATTGGACAACCTGCGCATCCTCGGTCAGGGCGGAGGTTACATTCTTGCCCCCTGTCACAACATCCAGCCTATTACCCCTCCCGAAAACGTAGTGGTCATGTATCAAACCGGGCTGGAGTTCGGCTGGCAATGAGCCGATGAGGGCTCGCGGTTTCTGATAAACCACAGATACACACAGATAGACACAGATAGACACAGATACACACAGATCAACGACAAGGGTCGCGCTCAAGCTTTTGTCACAGTCCCTCGGCTCTTATCAGCGTTATCAGCGGTTTCTTGTTCACCGCCGATTGGCGCTCGTTGTCTTTCGCGGCGCTCCAGCTACCTTCATCAGGGAGAATCTGTGTTAATCCGTGGTTGAATTGAAACCACAGATAGACACAGATTGATGACCAGATTCGCGCCCAAGGTTTGTCACAACCCCTCGACTCTTGTCAGCGCTGTAGGCGGTTACTCCACCAGCTGCGGAAACTCGGTGATGCGAATATTGGTGCAGCCGTAGGGAATCAGGGTGAGTTCCTCAAGGGGCTGGTCCGATTGTACCGGGCTGGGCGGTGTTTCTCCGGCCCATCCATGCTGCAACTTCCAATTGGGAAGAAGCCTGCCCTTGATCCTGGCGATCATGCCGGCCCCTTCCGGCGAGAAGGGTGGGGTACCCACTGGCCGTTCCTCGAAGGTGACATACCTTTGCGGCTCCGCGGGGTCTATGCGGAGGGCATAGTTCCAGGGGCTGGTTGGGTAGACCTCCCAGTCCGCGTGGGGCTTTTCGCGGTGAGGTTTATCCTGATTGACCTGGCGCCATTCCTCACCTATCTTGAGCGCATAGACCAAAGGCCCGCGCTCAATGGCTACGGCATCGTTGTAGCGGCGCTGCACCCGCGGCTTCATGGGGAGCGTCAAGGTGAAGCGGGTGGAGCCGCGCCACTCGCGCTCGATCTTGACAAAGGTGCCCGGCCGGAGCCTCGGTCTGCCGTCACCTTTGACGTCCACATGGGCCCCCTCTGCCCACGCTGGGATGCGCAGCCAGAGTGGGAAGCGCACCGTCTCGGAAGTTTCCACGTTGAAAGTGAGCTCTTCGCGGAATGGGTAGTCGGTTTCCAGGGCAACGGTGACCGTGGCGCCGTGAAGGTCAAGCGTCACAGCGCTGGGCGCGTAGGCGACTGCAGCAAGTCCACCGTCTGGGGTACGCATCCAGAGATGGGCGGCGAACTTTGGCCAGCCCTGGTGCATGTTTGCCGTGCAACAGCCAAAGTTGGGCTCAAGGCCGTAGATGTTCGATTCCGGGCCATTGGTAGTCCACAAATGTTCCTGATTGACGGTGCACTGCACTTGATTGACCTGCTGGTCGTATTGGTGGGCCCACATGTCGGGCGAAAAAGTAGCTGGCAGCGCGTTGAAGGCCACCTTTTCCAAACGGTCGGCCACTTCTGGTTCCCCGAAAACGGCTAGTAGGTGCTCCAACGAGTACATCAGCTCCACCACCGCGCAGAGCTCGGTGCCCTGCAAGGGGTTCTTCCCTGCGAGGCATTCATCGCCGGAGAAGACGCCGGTGACCTGGCCATGGTAGCGGTCCAACATGGCGAGCATCTCAAAGGGGAAACGACGTGCTGCAGGGTCTCCGCTCAGCTGCCACCAGAGGGCCGCGGCCTTGACGGCCATGGCGGTGTTCACCACGTGTTTGGTCCATTTCCACAGGCCACGGCGCGGCGTGGGCACTGTCACATCCTCTTGCCGATACAAAGTCGGGTAGTCAAACCCCTGCTGGTGATGCAGGCGGGCAAGCTCCAGGAGCCAGGCCTCCCCTGTGTGTCGATAGGCGTAGTAGATGGGGATGAGGTTTTCGAACCAGCGGAAGCGCCCCCAGTTGTAGAGGGGGTAGGTGGTCAGGTGCTGGTGCATTGTCTTCAGACAGCGGACTACTGCCCCCAAGGCACGTTCATCCCCGGTAATCTCGTGGTACTGGACCAAAACCTTGTTCATGAGCATGAATGCCCAGAGGTCGTACTTTTGCAGTCCCCCCTCGGCAGGCGGAACAAAGGGTCCATACCA
>JAPDPR010000070.1 GCA_034506335.1 candidate division KSB1 bacterium | reverse complement strand
TACTACCGACGGGACCGACCCTACTGCCTCGTCACCGCTGGCCGGGGAAGCCCTGTGGTTAACCCAGACAGCCACGGTCAAAGCCCGATGCTTTCGCGGCAAGAAACCACTCTCAGCAGTCAGCCAGGCGGATTTCTTGAAAGTGCCTCCTCTTCCTCCGGCGCGCGTTGCCGGCCTTGCCAGCGGGTTGCACTACGACTTTTACCACGGCGTCTGGGACGCTCTTCCAGACTTTGACTCGCTCACTCCCGTCAAATCGGGCACGGTCTCCGGATTCGACTTTGCCCCGCGAGACACAACCGAGCACTTTGCCTTTCGCTATACCGGCTTCCTGCGCGTGCCGCGAGATGGCGTGTACCGCTTCTTCACCGTTTCCGACGATGGCAGCAGCCTGTCCATCGCCGGGCAACTGGTCGTAGACAACGACGGGCTCCACAGCGCGCTGGAGCGCAGCGGCGCGATCGCCTTGGCAGCAGGGTTTCACCCCATCACGGTCACCTTTTTTGAAAGGACAGGAGGCGACGTCCTCCAGGTCTTCTGGACCGGGCCTGGAATAGAAAAGCAACCCATTCCTGCAGAGGTCCTCTTTCATCGTCCCTGACTGTTGCACAAGGCCAAGGAAAGGATCAGCAGTGAATCTCATCATCTGCAACATCGGCTCAACCAGCCTCAAGTTTCAGCTCTTGGAGATGCCCGCCGAAATGGAGCGGGCGCGTGGCCATGTGGAAAGGATCGGCTCCACGGAGGCCACCATTACCTACTGGGTGGCAGGCGCCCAGGTCGCCCGGATGACCGCGGCGGTTGCCAACCACCGCGAGGCGGTGCAGGAGGCGCTGTCCTTCCTGACTAGCCCGCCGCATCAGGTGCTGGGAAGTGTGAGAGAGATCGACGGCGTAGGTTTCAAGACCGTACAGGCAGGCGAACTGAGCGGGTCGGTGCTTTTGACTGACGAGGTGCTCCAGGCCATGGAGGACTTTGCCGAGCTGGCACCGGCGCATAATCCCCCCTACCTCGCTGCCATCCGCATGTTCCGGCAGCTATTGCCCTCGACTCCTTTGGTGGGCGTGTTTGAGCCAGGGTTCCACACTTCGGCGCCCGACTATGCCAAAGTCTACGGTGCCCCCTACGAGTGGTTTGCCAACTATGGGGTGCGCCGCTACGGTTACCACGGCGCCTCCCACCGCTTTGTCGCGCAAGAAACCGTGCGGCTGCTGCATCTTCCCCCTGAGCATCACCGCATCATCTCCTGCCACCTAGGCGGCTCCTCCTCCCTGTGCGCCATAAAAGATGGCGTGTCCGTTGACACTTCTATGGGCTTTACCCCCCAGTCCGGGCTCATCCAGGGTACGCGCATCGGCGACATGGACCCGTTTGTTTTGCCATACATCATGAAGAAAAAGGGCATCACTTTGGACCAGGCTTTGCAGGAGTGTTGCACCAATGGCGGTCTCAAGGGGCTTTCGGGGGTCTCCGAGGACATGCGGGATATCAAAGCTGCGATCGCACGCGGGGATAGGCGGGCCTTGCTGGCACGCAACAAGTTCATCTACGATGTTAAGCGCTACATTGGGGAATACCTGGTGATTCTCGAAGGGGTTGATGCCATCGTCTTTGCCGGCGGCATTGGGCAGAGCGACGCCGAGCTGCGAGCCGAGGTCTTGGCATCGCTGGGGTTCTTGGGCATGAAAGTGGAGCCGGAGCGCAACCGGGCCCACGGCCCAATCATTTCCGCTGACGATTCGCGCATCGCCGCGCTGGTGGTGCGCACTAATGAGGAGGTTGTGGTGGCGCGCGAGACCATGCGCGTCATCAAGTCCACGAAACAAGCAGAGCGGAACGCCTGAGCCACAAACACAAGGAGACACAGGAACAATGGCAGTGAAGAACGACTTTCCCCTAGTTGCCCCGCACAATCGCCTGCGTGGGGCCCTTCCTAAGATCGGGATTAGGCCCGTGATTGATGGTCGCCGGCAAGGAGTGCGCGAGTCGCTGGAGGCCCAGACCATGCAGATGGCGCGCAATGCGGCGCGTCTACTCAGCGAAAACTTGCGCCACTACAACGGCCTGCCGGTGGAGTGCGTAATCGCCGACACCTGCATAGGGGGCGTGGCGGAAGCTGCCGCAGCGGCAGAAAAATTCGCGCGCGAGGGCGTGGGAGTATCCCTGACCGTCACCCCTTGCTGGTGCTACGGCACCGAGGTTATGGATACCGATCCATTGACCCCAAAAGCGGTCTGGGGATTGAATGGCACAGAGCGGCCAGGCGCGGTGTACTTGGCGGCGGCGCTCGCTGGCTACAACCAACTGGGGCTCCCCGCCTTTGCCATTTACGGCCGCGACGTGCAGGACGCCGCGGACACGACCATCCCTGATGATGTGGCGGACAAGCTCCTCCGCTTCGCCAAGGCCGCGCTCGCCGTCGCTACCATGCGCGGCACCTCCTATTTGGCGATGGGCGGCGTGTCGATGGGCATTGCGGGCTCCATCGTCGACCCCGGCTTTTTGCTCCACTACCTGGGCATGCGCTACGAACACGTAGATATGAGCGAGTTTGTCCGCCGACTCGAAGAAAGGATCTTTGCCCCTGACGAATTCGCCCGCGCGCTGGCGTGGGTGAAGAAGTACTGCCAGGAAGGAGAGGACCCCAACCCGCCGGAGCGGCGGCACAACCGCGAGCGCAAGGAATGGGAGTGGGAGACGGTGGTAAAGATGACCATCATCGCCCGCGACCTGATGGTGGGTAACCCGCGCCTTGCAGAGCTGGGCTACGGCGAGGAGGCCCTTGGGCACAACGCCCTGCTCGCGGGTTTCCAGGGTCAACGACAGTGGACGGACCACTTCCCTAATGGGGACTTTTTGGAAGCCATCCTTAACTCGTCGTTCGACTGGAACGGGATCAGGCAGCCCTACCTGATGGCCACCGAAAACGACTGCCTCAACGGGGTGGCGATGCTCTTTGGCCACCTGCTCACCGACACGGCGCAGATCTTTGCCGACGTGCGTACGTACTGGAGCCCGACTGCGGTGCGGCGCGTCACTGGTAAGAAACTCAGAGGCCGCGCCGAAAATGGCATCATCCACCTCATCAACTCCGGTTCTGCCTGCCTTGACGGCTGTGGCCAGCAACGACGCGATGGTAAACCAGCCATCAAGCCTTTCTGGGAAATCACCCCAGATGAGGCAAAGGCCTGCCTAGATGCCACGCGGTGGTGCCCGGCGGACTTGGGCTACTTCCGGGGCGGCGGCTTCTCCTCGCAATTTCTCACCATGGGCGAAATGCCAGTGACCATGTCGCGCCTCAACTTGGTGAGCGGCTTGGGCCCCGTGCTGCAGATCGCCGAGGGGTACACAGTGGATCTGCCCCTTGAGGTGCATCAGACTCTTGACCGGCGCACCAATCCCACCTGGCCCACTACCTGGTTTGTGCCGGTACTGACCGGCGAGGGCCCGTTCACCGATGTCTACTCGGTGATGGCACACTGGGGAGCAAACCATGGGGCAGTCAGCTTTGGACATATCGGCGACCGGTTGATCACGTTAGCCGCCATGCTGCGCATTCCGGTGGCCATGCACAATGTGCCGCGGGAGCGCATTTTCCGGCCCACCGCCTGGGGCGCCTTCGGCACCAAAGACTTGGAAGGTGCAGATTTCCGAGCGTGCAAGAACTTTGGCCCGCTCTACCGGTGACAAAGCACAACAAGGAGACGCAATCAGGGATGGGAGCACGCAAGTACCTGGCATTCGACTTTGGCGCGGAGAGCGGGCGAGCCATGCTGGGGGTTGTGAGCGATCGCAGCATGGAGCTCCATGAGCTGCATCGCTTCGCCAACCGCCAGGTGACGCGCCAAGGCCATTTGCATTGGGACATGAACTATTTACGAGCCGAACTGGAGCGTGGCCTGGGGGCAGCCGCTGCTGCAGGGCACAAAGAGCTCTCCGGCATCGGCGTAGACACGTGGGGAGTGGACTTTGGGCTGCTCGACGACAAGAACCAGCTCATCCACGATCCTTACGCCTACCGCGACGCTCGCACCGCGGGCATGATGGAGAAGGTCTTTGCGCTTGTTCCGCGCGAAGAGCTCTACCGCCTGACCGGCATCCAATTCATGCAGTTCAATTCACTTTTTCAACTGGCGTGCACAGCCTGGACCGAGCCGGACCGCCTGGCGGAAGCGCGGACTCTCCTTTTCATGCCGGACCTATTTACCTTCTTCATGACCGGTGAAAAGAGCTGCGAGTATACCATCGCCTCCACTTCCCAGATGCTTAATGCGCGCACGCGCACCTGGGAGACCTCCCTGTTCGGCCGACTGGGACTTCCGGAGCACATCTTTCTGCCCTTAACGAAACCAGGCACACGGGTTGGACCGCTGGCTTCCCAGGTGGCCGAGCGCACTGGCCTGCCGCGTGTGGACGTAATCGCCCCGGCTAGTCACGACACTGCCAGTGCCGTGGCAGCAGTCCCAGCAGGCAGCGGCTCTTGGGCCTACCTGAGCTCCGGCACGTGGTCACTGTTGGGCGTCGAGCTCCAGGAACCGGTTATCAGCGAGCAGTCCCTTCAAGGGAATTTCACCAACGAAGGGGGTGTTGGCGGCACCATCCGCTTTCTGCGCAATACCATGGGGCTCTGGCTGCTGCAACGCTGCAGGCGCGACTGGGAGGCGACGGGCACATCGCTGAGCTACGAGGAACTCGTGGCGCTCGCCAGGGAGGCCGAGCCTTTCGGGGCGCTCGTAGACCCTGATGACCCCTCATTTCTCAATCCGCCAAATATGCCCGAGGCTATCGTAGCCTTTCTGCGCAAGACCGGGCAGGCGATACCGGACAGCAAAGGTGGGTTTGTGCGCTGTATCCTGGAAAGCTTGGCCCTCAAGTACCGTTTCTTGCTGGAGAGAATCCGGCTGATCACCGGCGAGCAGCCGCAGGTGCTGCACATCGTGGGCGGCGGCTCCCGCAACGAGCTCCTGAATCAGTTCACCGCCGACGCCACCGGCATACCCGTGCTGGCCGGGCCGGTGGAAGCTACCGCGGCAGGCAACGTAGCGATCCAGGCGATGGCTACTGGACAGATCGGTTCGCTCACAGAGGCCCGCGCCCTTATCGCTCGCTCTTTTCCGCTGAAAGAATACCGGCCTCAAGAGAGCGCAGCCTGGGAAGATGCCTACGGGCGCGTAGCGCCCCTTTTCCAGTAGAACAACGCACCAGTCGAAGGAAAGAACCAGATGGGACTGACGTGGATTGACCTCGTAGTGTTCATTGGCTTTCTGGGCACTGTCATGGCGGTTTCGCTGTACGCCGGCCGCCGAGAGCGCACCTCGGAGGACTACTTCCTTGCGGGTCGCAAGTTGACGTGGTACCTAGTGGGCTTTTCACTCATCGCCTCGAACATTTCTACTGAGCACTTTGTAGGAATGGCAGGATCTGCATTCGGCCGCGTAGGACTGGCCATCGCCAGCTACGAGTGGATGGCGGCCGTCACGCTGGTGATTGTGGCATGGTGGCTGCTCCCCATCTTCCTCAAGGCCGGTATCTACACCATGCCCGAGTTTTTGGAGTACCGCTATGATGTCGCAACCCGCACCATCATGGCCACCTACATCATGGCCGCCTACATCATTGTGCTGCTGGCGACGGTGCTTTACAGCGGCGCAGTGGCGCTGAATGCCATCTTTGACATACCGCGGATGTTCGTGGAGCACTTCGGGATGGAGCAAGCGCGCGCTGAGCACTGGGCCAACATCACCGGCATCTGGCTCATCGGCATTATCGCCGGCAGTTACACGATCTACGGCGGGCTCAAGTCGGTGGTCTGGTCTGACCTTTTGCAGGGTGCCGGGCTGCTCATCGGCGGGGCGCTGGTGACCGTATTGGGAATGAGCCTCCTGGGTCAGGGGAACCTGCTGCACGGCTGGCAGGTTTTTGCCAGCGCCAACGCCCACAAGCTGCACGTGGTCCTGCCCTGGAATGACCCGGATGTGCCCTGGCTGGCGGTATTCATAGGGGGCTTGTGGATTCCTAACCTGTTCTACTGGGGCCTTAACCAGTTCATCACGCAGCGCACCTTGGGCGCCAAGAGCGTGGCCGAAGGGCAGAAAGGTATCATGCTCGCGGCGATCTTGAAGCTCTGCATCCCATTCATCATCGTTATTCCCGGCATTATGGCCTACCAACTTTTTGCCAACGAGATTACGGTAGCCGACAAGGCTTACCCGCACATGATCAGCAAGATTCTGCCGCCCCAGCTGCGCGGGGTCATGTTGGCGGCCCTTGCGGGCGCAGTGATGAGCACCTTCAACTCCGGGTTGAATTCCGCCTCGACGATCTTCACCATCGACATCTATGCCAAGTACCTGCGGCCGCAGGCATCGGCAGGGCAACTGGTGCGCGTGGGCCGGTGGGTCACCACCGTCATTGTAGTGGTGGCCTGCCTATGGGCGCCGATCATTTCCCGGTTCAAGGGGGTGTTCAGCTACATCCAGGAAATCTGGGGGTTCATCTCCCCGGGAATCGTTGCCGCGTTCTTGGTCGGGCTGGTGGTCAAGAAGGCACCCCCGGCGGCGGGCAAGGCGGCCATGCTCATCGGCCTGCCGCTGTACGGCTTTTGTCGGTTCGGACGTTTCATTTGGTACATCCCAGGGCTGAAGCACTTTGCGCCAGGTGTCTACCGCGCGGTGGCCGCCTTCAACTCCTGGGCCTTCCTGCACCACATGGCGCTGGTCTTCATCGTGCTCGCAGTCTGCATGCTGGTGATCACTCGACTGCGGCCGCTGGAAAACCCCAAGCCGTTGCCGGTTTCGGGGCTGGACACACGCAACCACCCGCGGGTCTACCTCATGGGTGGGGTTGTGATTGCTCTCACCGCCACACTGTACGCAATTTTCTGGTAGCTATGAGGAATGGTCCATGGGCGTTCACCAAAAAAGTGAGGGGGAGGCGTGGTCGCCGGAGGAGTTCCGACAGTACGGCAAGCAAGTCATCGACTGGATTGCCTCCTACTTTGAGCGCTTGCGGGACTATCCGGTCCTCTCGTCGGTGAGTCCGGGCCAGATTAAGGCCCAGCTTCCACCCACGCCTCCCTCGGAGGGAGAGCCTTTCGCCGACATCCTGACCGACTTTGAGCGCGTGCTTTTTACCGGCATCACACACTGGAACCATCCTCGCTTTTTTGCCTATTTTGCCATTACCGGCTCGGCACCTGGGGTTCTCGGTGAGCTCTTGTCCAGCGCGCTCAACGTGAACGCCATGCTCTGGAAGACCTCGCCGGCTGCGACCGAGTTGGAGGAGGTGGTGTTGGATTGGCTGCGGCAGATGTTAGGTCTTCCGCCGGAGTTTCGCGGCGTGATCAACGACACCGCCTCGGTCAGTAGCCTCTGCGCCATGGCCGCGGCGCGCGAGGCAGCCGGCCTGGCCATCCGGGAGCAGGGACTGAGCGCGCGTCCGGACCTGCCAAGGCTGTGCATGTACACCTCGGATCAGGCCCACTCCTCCATCGACAAGGCGGCCATCGTGCTGGGCATTGGGCAGCAGTGGCTGCGCAAGATTCCCAGCGATCGCGAGTTCCGGATGGATGCGCATGCGCTTGAGCAGGCGATCCTCGCTGATAAGGCCGCGGGCCTGCGGCCCGTGTGCGTGGTAGCAACCATTGGCACCACATCCACCACAAGCGTGGACCCGGTGGCCGAAATCGCCGAACTTTGCGCCCAGCACGACATTTGGCTCCATGTGGATGCCGCCTATGGCGGTGCGGCCGCCGTGCTCAGCGACAAGCGCCACCTTTTCGCCGGCTGGGAAAAGGCCGATTCCATCGTGGTCAATCCCCACAAATGGCTCTTTACGCCCATCGACTGCAGCGTGCTCTTTTGCAGGAGGCCCGAGGTGTTGCGCCAGGCCTTCAGCCTGACGCCTGAGTACCTGCGAACCGCGGAGCAGGACCAGGTGACCAACCTCATGGACTATGGTGTCTCTTTGGGGCGGCGCTTCCGTGCACTAAAGCTCTGGATGGTCATCCGTGCCCTGGGCACGCAAGGCATGGCAGAAGCTTTACGCAGGCACTTGACCTTTGCCGAGCGCCTTGCCGCACTGATCTCCGCGCACCCGGACTTTGAGTTGGTGGCGCCGGTGCCGTTCAGCACCGTGGTCTTCCGCTACCGGCCACAGGGGCTGCCCGAGGAGCTGGTGAATCAGCTCAACGAGCGCCTGCTCGACGCGGTCAACCGCACCGGCACGACCATGCTCTCCCACACTGTGCTCCGAGGCGTGTATGCCCTGCGCCTTGCCATCGGCAACCTGCGCACCACCTGGGAGGACGTGGAGCTGGCCTGGCGGGTGGTACAGGAGGAGGCGGAGCACGTCAGGACATAATCGTACCGGCACAGAAGTCTTTCACCACCGCTTCGTTGCCGTTTCCATCTTTTCCCTTGACTTCCACCGCGAAATTCCTTATCTTGCGTGCACGGGCGGCGCATGGTCTGCCGCTCCAGTGGCTTTTGGAGTGCGACCTCTGGAGGGAGGACGTGGCACAGGCAAAGCACTGTCATGATACCGCACGCTGGCTCAAGACCATTGCGCACGGGCGCGCCGCCCGTATGAGCCACAGATGCGCACAGGCCCCACCTCGCCCGTCTTGCCACCCACCCCCTTGGCCCGCGATGGCGCACAGATTCACACCTTTCACATAGCTGCGAGGAACTCATGGCACAGCACACATCACAACGCGAGAGGATGACCTGCTCTGGCTGGCAGCTGGGTGTACTAGTCGCCCTGCGTATCCTCATCGGCTGGCACTTTCTGTACGAAGGGGTGGCCAAGCTGCTGAACCCGTACTGGTCCTCCTCAGGCTACCTTCTGGAAGCAAAGGGCTTCCTTGCCGGTTTTTTCACCTCCATCGTGGCCAATCCCACGGCGCTGCGCATCGTGGATTGGCTGAACATCTATGGCTTAATCGCCATCGGCTTGGGGTTAATCTTAGGGTGTCTGACGAGGCCGGCAGCCATTGCTGGCGCCGTACTTCTGCTCCTGTACTACCTGTGCAACCCGCCGATGGTGGGCTTCAAGTACAGCGCGCCAAGTGAGGGGAGCTACCTCATCGTGAACAAAAACCTCATCGAGTTCTGCGCGCTGGTGCTGTTAGCGCTCTTCCCCACGGGCAGGATCATTGGGCTGGACCGGTTGCTGTTCGGCCCGCCGCGGTCATTTGACCCGCAACATGCATGACGAGAGGAGATCGTTCCATGGCTGAAGACAGTGCACGTAGAGGTAAGACTACGGAGAAGGGGCGCAAGGGCATCGGCAGGCGCGAGGTGCTCAAGGGGCTGGCCTCGGTGCCGGTGCTGGGCCTGTTCGCCTATGGGCTCCTGAAAAAGCGCTCCTTAGATGAGCTTCGGCGCAAGGAGATTCTCTCCGAACTAGGCCTGGGCGAAGCGCCCGCAGTGCTGCCGAAGACCACCGGCAAGAAGGCCGGCGAGCTTATCCGCTTGGGCATCATCGGCTTTGGCGGGCGCGGCGAAGACCTGATTCGTGCCGCCGGCTTTGCCCACCCGGACTGGGTGGAGAGTAAGCGCAAGGACGCGCAGCAGAATAAGCTGGACAAATGGCTGGAGGACTGGCTCAAGCAGGAGGACCTCAATGTGGCCCTCACCGCGGTGTGCGATGTGTTTGACGTGCGCGCCGAGCGGGGCCTGGCAGCCTCCAAAAACGAGGTCAGACCCGGCGGCCCACCCCTGACCGCCGCCAAGCGCTACCGCCACTACCAGGAGCTCCTGGCCAGCAAGGACGTAGATGCTGTCATCATCGCCACGCCTGACCATTGGCACGCGCAGATGGCCATCGACGCCGCAGAGGCGGGCAAGCACGTCTACCTGGAAAAGTGCATGACCCGCACCGAAGAGGAGGTGTACCGCCTCCACCAGGCAATCACGCGCAGCGGCGTCGTCTTCCAGCTCGGCCACCAAAACCGGCAGCAGGAGACGCACGCCAAGGCGCGAGAAATCGTGCAAAAGGGCCTGCTGGGACCTATCACCCTGGTGGAGACCACCACCAACCGCAATTCGCCTGGAGGGGCATGGGTCTATGAAATCCACAAGGACGGGAGCCCGCAAACCATCGACTGGGAGCAGTTCCAGGGGCCGGCGCCGCACAAGGTGCCGTTCAGCCTGGAGCGGTTTTTCCGCTGGCGCTGCTGGTTCGACTATGGCACGGGGCTATCCGGCGATTTGCTCTCGCATGAGTACGACGCGGTGAACCAGATCCTGGACCTGGGCATCCCCCACTCGGCCGTAGCCTCAGGCGGTATCTACTTCTACAAGGATGGCCGGGATGTGCCCGACGTGTTCCACGTTGTGTTTGAGTACCCGGAGCGCAACCTGACGCTCATCTACAGCGCCACATTGGCCAGCAATCGCAACCGGGGCAAGGTCTTTATGGGGCACGATGCGGCCATGGAAGTGGGCGGCGTGCTCACCGTCACCGTGGACTGGGAGTCCACGCGCTTCAAGAAAAAGCTGGAACAGGGCATCATCGACCCGTCACTGCCGCTCTTCACCTATCACCCGGGCGCCAAGGGGCTCGACGCGGTCACCTCGGCCAGCGAGCAGTACTTTGCCTCCCGCGGGCTGCTCTACACCTACCGCGAGGGCAAGCGGGTGGATGTGACTCACTTGCACATCAAGGAGTGGCTGGACTGCATCCGCAACGGTGGACAGCCAAGCTGCAACATCGAACGCGGCTTTGAGGAGGCCATCACCTGCCACATGGCGACCAAATCGTACTTGGAGGGGCGCAAGGTCTACTGGGATCCGGTCAAGCGGAGAATTGTCTGATAGGCTGACCACGGCACTCTGACTGAGCAGAGCGGAGGGTTCCATGTCGACAAAGACGAGACTCGGCATCATGATGTTTCTGCAGTACGCCATCTGGGGGGCGTGGGCGCCGGTGCTTTCCGAGTACCTGTTGAACACCTTGGGGTTCACCGGCGTGCAGGTGGGGTGGATCTATGCAGTGTTGCCCCTGGCAACAATCGTGGCGCCGTTTCTGGGCGGGCAGGTTGCCGACCGCTGGCTTGCCTCCGAAAAGGTGATCGCCCTCCTGCAATTGGCGGGCGGCGTGGTCCTGATCGTCATGTCGCGCATCACCTCCTACGGCACCCTGCTGCCGCTGATGTTCTTCTACTGCTTGCTCTATGCGCCGACGTTGGCCATTACCAACTCCATCGCCATGATCAACCTGAAGAGCTCCGAGAAGGAGTTCGGCGGCATTCGCGTGTGGGGGACCATCGGCTGGATCGCCGCCGGGTGGCTGCTGGCCGCCTGGCGCTACGCCGGGCAGAGCGTGATGCTGCGCGGCGACACCCTTTTCTTGGCCGGGATCTTTTCCCTGATTATGGGGCTGCAGGCCTTTAGCCTTCCACACACGCCGCCGAAAAAGGAGGGCGTCAACCCCTTCGCCTTCCTGGAGGCGCTCAAGATGCTGCGGGAGAAGAACTTCTTGGTCTTTGTCACCATCACCTTCGTGGTCGCCACCGAGTTAGAGTTCTACTACATCCTCACTGCGCCCTTCTTGCAGTCGCCGGTGATTGGTCTGCCGGCCAAGTCCATTTCCGCGGTGATGACCATTGCCCAAGTGGCAGAGATATTCGTCATGGCCTTTCTCCTCGCGGTCTTCTTGGAGAAATACGGCATGCGGAACACCTTAGCTATTGGCGCGCTTGCCTGGCCGGTGCGGTACATCATCTTCGCCATCGGAAAACCGGCCTGGCTGGTGATCGCCTCCTTGGCGCTCCACGGGTTCTGCTACGTGTTCTTTTTCACGGCTGCGTTCATCTACGTGGACAAAGTAGCGCCCAAGGACATCCGCGCCTCAGCGCAGAGCTTGATTGCCATCATTGCCCTGGGTCTTGGGCGCTTCTTGGGGAGCCTGTTTGCTGGCTGGATCAAGGACACATTCACGGTGGAAGGAGTGACCAACTGGCGGATGGTGTTCATCGTCCCCTGTGCGCTGACCATCCTCTGCGCGCTGGCTTTTGTGCTCTTCTTCCGCGAAGAGCGGGAAAGAGGCAAAGCCCCAGCGAGCGCATGAAGGTGTAGCAGAAAGTGAGGTGAGCGTATGGAAGCAACGCGGCTTGGGGTCGGAATCGTTGGGGGCGGATTTGTGGGGAGTTTCCACATCAGGTCATGGGTGGGGGTGCGCGATGCCGACATCGTGGGCATTGTGGACAAAAACCGCAAGACGGCGCAGGCGGCGGCCACGTTAGCCAGGAAGCTGCGTGTCGGGGAGGCAAAACCGTACAAGAGCATCACCGAGATGGTAGCTGACCCTGGCATTCACGCCATTTGGATCTGCATTCCTAACTACGCACGGCTGGAGGTGATGGAAGAAATCGCGCACGCCATCGAGACCGGCAAAGGGGAGCTCATCGGTGTGGCGTGCGAAAAGCCTTTGGGCCGCACGGTTGCCGAGGCGCGCAAGATGCGCGACTTGGCCAGAAAGGCGGGGTTGCTGGACGGTTACCTAGAGAATCAGGTTTTTTCTCCGGCAGTGGTCAGGGGCAAGCAGATCATCTGGACGCGCGGGGCGGCGATAGCCGGGCGCCCCTACCTTGCCCGGGCTGCGGAGGAGCACAGCGGTCCGCATATGCCCTGGTTCTGGGAGGGCACACTGCAGGGAGGCGGCGTACTCAACGATATGATGTGCCACTCGGTGGAGGCGGCCCGCTTTATGCTCACCCCTCCAGGTGCCCCACGATCGGTGCTCACCCCGGTGAA
>JAPDPR010000069.1 GCA_034506335.1 candidate division KSB1 bacterium | reverse complement strand
TTGCCCATGGTTCCTGCCCCGCAAGGGTGTATTTAGGAAATTATTGCGAGGAATGCAAGCGAATTCTGGGGATTGCTGTGAATTCCGATGCTCCAGGCTGCCGCCGAGCGAAGCACCCTTCTCAGTGTCTTGGTATAGAACTGGTACCGAAGACGGGAGAGGGAGGGTACACGGTGTACAGCTAGGATAGACGGTTAGATTTGAGGCGTAGAAATTGGTTGAGAAGTTGAGCTTACTATCTCTGCACTTTCGAAAAACGCCTCAACACGTTGAGCCAACGAAAATGCTCAAACATCGCAATACCAGGAAGCCTGCAAAGATCACAAGCATGTGGATGAATTCATAGGAGGCTGATGCGTGTGCGCTCTCAATTTTGGGACAAAGAACGGATGCAGGGGCGCAAGACGCCGGGGGGACTTCGGGAGACTGGCAGCAACGTTTCTCCTCAAGTATTTGACTTACCCGCGTGTCTCTTGATATCGATTTTTGACACTTCCTAAGGGGTGGTAACGATCTACGGTCATCTACGGCCTCCGGCCAAGAAAGAGCTTGATCTGGGCTTGTTTTTTTTTATATTAAACACGAATCCGGGCAGCCTTCCTGTTGCTGCGTGGCACAAGGACTAGTTTCCGGAGGGAGGCCTTGTGAGGAGGGTTCTTTTGTTGCCGATTGTGCTCTCGTCAGGCATGCTTGTGTGGTGTGCCAGGGACAAGACTCCTTTGGGGCCGGTGGCAGCCCCTCGCGGGCCCGTGCAGCTTGAGATCCCCTGGCCGAGCCTTGCCAAGAGCCCGTGGCCGATGTTTCGGCATGATCCGCAGTTGTCGGGCAGGAGCCCGTATGTCGGGCCACGGAAGGGTAGGATAAAGTGGGCTTTCAAGCCCGGGGGCACCGTGTATTCGGCCATAGTGATAGGAGAGGACGGAGCTATCTTCTTTCCCTTTTGCAATGGCGGACCAGGCAACCGCAGCGGGCTTTACGCGCTAACTCCTACTGGGGAGGTTAAGTGGAAACTTCTGCTGGACTTGGACAATGAAGTGCAGCCATTAGTGACCGCAGACGGCACCATTGTATTGGTGGGGCACGCTGGGCCTCCGGACCGCCGCGTGCTATTGACTGTCGGTCAAGATGGGAGCCTGGAAGGCCAGTTCGATCTCCCTTGCGAGCTTTCCACGCTCCTCAACATAGGGGTGGACGGCACGCTGTACTGCGCCATGGGTGGCGACCTGAGCGCATTTACCAAGACAGGCCAGCTGCTGTGGAAGGTGAGCCCCAATGAGCCGGGAGGATACTTTGCCTTTCAGCCGGTGGCCATAGCGCCGGATGGTGGTACCCTCTACGTGTTTGAGAAACGCGCGGGGGGGTCCTCTGTCGCGCTCCGGGCCGTGGGGGTGGACGGCACAGACAAGTGGTCTTACCGGCTGCGAGGCACCCAGCGGAGCGACTTCTGCGGGGTTGACTGCTCAGGGCAGGTCTCCTTCGCCACCCACCCGCTCTCTCCAGCCGATACCTCAGGCCTGTATTGCCTCACACCCACGGGCGAGCTCCGGTGGCATTACCCGGAGTACCTTAGCGATGTGTTCCTCATAGACTGGAGCGGGTTCTATTACTTATCCTCTGGCTTGGGTGGGAGCAGTGTGCTCTCGGTGGACTGTGAGGGAGCTCTGCGGTGGAAGAAGCCCTTCGAAGCCGACCTGTCGGGATTTGTCTGCGACTGCGAGGGGGTCATATACTCATGCTCGGCAGCGGGGGTGAACGCGTTCAATAGCGCCGGGGAGTTGCTGTGGCATGTGCCCTACGGGATTGAGGCCAGGAGCACGACGCGCGTTTCCTGCCCTGCAATAGGGGCCGATGGGACTCTGTATGTCGGGACGTACTCGAACTACCCCTATTCCGAGAGTGTGGTCCTGGCCATTGAATAACCAATAACCAAGGAGGTGGCAAATAAATGCGCGGGAGCTCTGCGCAGTAATAGTGGTGGCCGCCTTGGCGGTAGGCCTGGGGCGGGCCCAGACTCCCCATAGTCTGCACCCGTGGGAGATCGTTATGCACACGAGGAACGGGACGGGATGGGTCACGTTCAGCATGGATGGGACCAGCGCTTACTTTTGGGAAGGGACCAGGACGGGCCAGCCCACGCGCTTGACCTCGGACAGTCGTTGGACCGACCCGGAAGACATTAGGATGCCGGGCAGCTACCAGAAGGATGACCATGGGTGGGACACCGATAACTACCCAGGCCGCGACCATGTTGTCGGCCGCGGATTGTATGTGATCACTGCCACTGAGGAGGAGGAGAAGGGAAGGGACGCCGGGCGGGCACAGGCTACCCTCACCGTCGAATGCTACGGGATTGACTGCAAGGGGGATGTGGTTGTAGAGTATGATTGTGCCGAAAACAAGTTCTACGTGGGTGGGCGAGAAACCACATGGCTCGACACTACGATAATCCGACCGGTCTTCAACCCACTCCGCCGCGAAACTTCACGTGCACCAATGCCCAGCAGACCGGAGCTCACCCTCACTTCACATGGTCTGCGCCGGAGGCACCCGAGGGTGTCAATTTCCGGTACAAGGTTTGGCGCAGACGCGGGACAGAGGCGTGGAAGGAGGTGGCTTCTGGCCTCACCGTGACGGAGTGGACGGACGAGGAGATGGAAATTGCCCCCGGGGGTCCCGACTTTTGGTACCGCGCCACGGCCAATGCGGGCAGTTCGCCTGAGTCGGACCCCTCCAATGAGGTGCGCGTCAACGGCTACTTGGGCAAGCGCGTGACGGGTGGGCCGACAGGGGAGGCGGGATTTTCTGGCTGTGCCGGGCTATGGGTCTATCCCAATCCCTGCAATCCTGTGACTACGGTGCGCTATGTGGCGCCTGAGGAGACTCAGGTGAAGGTGGGGCTCTATGATCTCGGCGGGCGGGAGGTGTTGCGTCTTGCCGAAGGTCGCCATGCGGCGGGTGAGTACCAGGCCGAATTAGATGGCCGGGCTGTGAGCTCGGGGGTCTACCTTGTGCGCATGGTGTACGGGGCTCAGGCACTCAGTGCCAAGGTCCTGGTGGTGCAATAGCTCTCCTTCGGCTGGGCTTTTCTGCCCCGCTTTTGTCGCCGGCCTCCAGAAAAGCCCGGTGACAGGAGCGGGGCGTTTTGTTTGCGCGAGTGCGCGTGGGCCGCGGCCCAGCTCTTCTGCTAAATTAGCAAGAAAGGTACCGATCTGCCGTCACCAGACAACAGTGATGGAAGTTTGTGACAGGGAAGCTACATGGGTGTACAGGGCATTAGGGGGTCAAGGTTTATGGGAGAGAAATTAGTTGAGGAGTTGAGATCAAATAGTGTTGAGATTTTCAGAATTTTGTAGTATAATCCCTCCAAGAAATGGAGAAAAAGGTAACTTACTACGACGTGATGAGGGGCGTGCGGAACATGTTTGACCTCCGATTGAGGATGGTAAAGCTTGCCACAGAGAGAGAAATTTTCCAGGCGTCTCGCCACTATGATACTACCTGGAATACGCTGCCAAAGTGGCTGAGACGGTACAGGGAACAAGGGCTTAGAGGACTTGAAGATCGTAGCAGGTCGCCAAAGCATATTCCCCATAAGACACCAAAAGCGATGGAGGTGGCCGCTGTCTGGGTTGGAAGGGGCCGACTTTCTCCTCGCGCTCTTTTCAGATTGGGTGAGGGCGACGCACTGTCTGCTGGCCCCTTGCCTTCTGGAAAACGCGCATACCCGGGAGGTTCAGAGGTTCCTCGGAAGCTTCAGAACGCGAACGAGTCTTTAAGGGAGGTTGAATGCAAAAGCTTGGATTTGCTATTCTGGTCGGGTGCCTGGTTATGACAACTGGGGCCGCCGCGCAGTTCGCGGTGGGACCTCATGTGGTCGTCTCAGTGCCTACCGGTTCTATGGCGGACGAGCTCAAGGGGGGCGAAGGCATTGGCGTTAAGGCCTTTTACACGCTGCGCGGGGTCCCGGCGTTCTCCTTTCGTGGCGACCTCGATTACCTCTCCTACAGCTCGCGCCTGGTGGGAGACTTTTATTACTATGCAGGTTCCTCGCGTGAGGAGGCCTTCCGCCTCACGCTCGGGCCGCAACTGGCAGTGGATGTGGGTCGGTTCCGCCTTTACGCCGCCGCATTGGGCGGCCTGTACCTGTTCCAGGACATCGTGGCCGTCACGGACGCCTGGGGGTTTGTCTATTCACAGAGCAAGACGAAGACCAGGTGGGAATGGAATGCCGGTGGCGGAGCCATGGTGGACATCGGCCTCGGACCGTGGGTGGATGTAGAGGTTCGGTATCACAGCGTGACCAACATGGTCTCGATGCGCGGCAACACCACGACCACGGAGTCGGACGGTCAGGACATCAGCGTGCATGTGGGTGTGGTGTTTTTCCTGCGGTAGTCAGTAAGACGCCACTTCCCCGATTGCTCGTCTTCCCCTTTCATGGCGCGGTTAAACCTGGCGGAGCAGCGTCCTCCCGGCAGTTGCATGGGAATGCCATGCATGTGGAGGCTGCAAGGGGTCCCTCTCTCCACTGGCTCGTAGCGCTCAGGTCAGCAGATTCTGCCGCAGAAGTTGGTCCAATTCGGTGATAGTGAGCGGTGCCGAGCCCTCGGCGCGGTTGTTGATGAGAATGTAGGCCGGTATCTTGCGCTCCATGGCCATCGCTGCCAGGCGCAGCACGTCCTGGCGCATGCGCGGCTGACGCTCCACTATCTTGTCATAGGGCTGGAACCGCTTGACCGCCTCTTCGTAGCGCACACCCAAGGGGGTCAGGACCCGGCAGACGATAAAGTCAGCGGTGACGGCGTCATAGCGGAGCTGCTCGCTGATGGGCGGCATGAAGCTCCAATGGTTAAACACGTGCGCCACATTGTGCTTGCGCAGCACCGCAAAGTACGCCGGCGCAAGAAAATTGCGATTGCGAATCTCGACGCTGTAGCGAAAATCCTTCGGGACCTGCGCGAAAAAGCCGTCCAGGCGTTCGGCAAAAGCATGGACCGACGGCATGTCCTCTCGCGAAAGGTAGCCGAACTCAAAAATGAACGGTCCGGTGAACTCGGCAAAGACCTTGCGGTATGGCTCCAGCACCTTGGTGACGAACTTTTCGACGCTGAGAAAGTTGGGGTTTTCTTTTCCCTTGTTGTCCCCATAGCGTGGGTGATTGGGGTAGCGCTTGACGGTGATCTCCTCCCAGACCTTTGAGCAGGTCTTGAAACCGGGGGGAAGCTGGCGCGCGTAGGCTGCCAATTGACCTGGGGAGGGCGGGCTGTAGAAAAACAGGTCCATTCCCACCGTGCTGAACCGCCCGTCGCGCGCATATTCGGCCAAGCACTCCTTCTTGAAGCGCTCAGGCGCATAGTTCTTGTGGTAGACAATCCCCTTCCACCCCTCATAGGTCCACGTGCTGGTGCCCCAGTGGACGTAACTCTTGTAGTCGCTTTCGCTGAAGGGCATAGCACCTCCCTTCGATGCCGGCCTTACTTTGCGATCCCCTTCTCTAACAGGCGCAACGCCTCGTTCTTTCCAGCCTTGCCAACCTCCAACGGCGGTCCAACGCACGAAGGACAGCCTGCTGAACACGGGCAGCGAGCAATGAGGTCGCGCGCAGCCGCCAAGAGGTCGACGTGCAGGTGAAAGAGTCGTCGACTCAGGCCCACGCCACCCGGGTGGCTCTCATAAAGGTACACGGTGGGCAGCTCGGAGAAGGGCGAGCGCACCATGGGTACTGCATGGAGGTCGCGCGGGTCACACAAGGCGAAGACCGGCGCCACATTGGCAAGCACGTTTGCCACTGCCTTGAGTGCGTCGGCCAGGGTAGCCTGGTCAAACCCCAGCGCTGCCAACTCCTCTGGTGCAATTTCCCACCAGTAGGCGGTGGTGTGCATCTCGAGCTCCGGCAGACTGATCTTGCCCCACCCAACGTTTTCGTGCGTGCCGAACTTGATCTTCTTGTAAATGGTGGGAATGGTTGTGACACTCACTTCACCCAGCGCCTTGTGTCCGCCTGGCACTGCTTCCTGGGCCTCGACCTCCAGCACCTTGATGTGCGTCTTTTCCTCAGCATCGGTGTAATGGTCCACGGCCACTTCATGCACATAGGCCTTGCGGCGCTCCCAGTCCAGCGTATCCACGTGGTATTGCCTACTCTCGTGCATGTAAATGGCCCCTTCATGCACCAGCATCGGCGCACTGAACTGGTCCACCTCGCCAATGACCCGTTCCCTGCCCTTCACGGTGGTGTCAATGATGACAAAGTTGCCGGTGGAAGCGCTGCGCAGGCTCACCTCTTCGGCGGGATAAATGTCGCTGGCCCAGTGGTACTTTCCTTCGCTGCGGTGCAGCACCTGGTTCTGCTCCAAGTATTCGAGGATCTTGCCCGTGGTCTCCACGCCAAACTGCTCGTGTTCCTCGAATGGAAGCTCGAAAGCTGCGCATTTGACGTGGCTCATGAGCACCAGCAGGTTGTTGGGGTCGATAATACCCGCCTCCGGCGGTTGTCCGAAAAAGTACTCGGGATGGTTGACGATGTACTGATCCAGGGGGGCACTTGAGGCCACCAGAATGGCCACCGAGGCATCGCGTCGGCGCCCGGCACGCCCAGCCTGCTGCCATGTGCTGGCGATGGTGCCGGGGTAGCCGACCATGATGCAGGCGTCCAGCTGGCCGATGTCGATGCCCAATTCCAGCGCATTGGTACTTACCACCCCGAGAATCTCGCCACTCCGCAGGCCCCGTTCGATTTCCCGCCGCTCGCTGGGAAGATAGCCGCCACGGTACCCCCGCACTCGCCCCTCTGGCTTGTGCAACTGCCGCATCGTCTCCTTGAGGTAGCTGAGCAGAATCTCCACCCGCAGACGGCTCCGCGCAAAAAGAATAGTCTGCACGTCCCCTGCCAAGAAGTAGCGGGCGATCCTCTGCGCCTCCCGTACAGATGAACGGCGGATGCCCAGCTCACGGTTTACCACTGGCGGATTGTACAGGATGAAGTGCTTTTCGCCACGCGGGGCACCGTTGTTGTCTACAAGCTCCACCTGCTCTTCGACAAGCCGTTCTGCAAGCTCCTTGGGGTTGGCCACGGTGGCCGAGCAGCAGACAAACTGCGGATTTGATCCGTAGAAGCGGCACACCCGTTTGAGCCGCCGGATGACGTTGGCCAAATGGCTGCCGAACACGCCCCGATAGTTGTGAATCTCGTCAATCACGACGTAGCGCAGATTCTCGAACAGGCGCAGCCACTTGGTGTGGTGAGGCAGGATGCCCTGGTGAAGCATGTCCGGGTTGGTTACGACGATGTGCCCTGAGGTGCGAATAGCCTGCCGCGCTGAGGCTGGCGTGTCCCCGTCAAAGGTGTAGGTCTTGATCTCCGCCCCCAGAATGGTGACCAGGTCGTGGAGCTCCGCCACCTGGTCTTGCGATAGGGCTTTCGTGGGGAAAAGGTACAGAGCCCGTGCCTCAGGTTGGCTGAGGACGGTGTTAAGCACAGGCAGGTTGTAGCAGAGGGTCTTCCCTGAGGCGGTGGGGGTGACCACCGCCACGTGGCGTCCGGCTGCCAGCGCCTGCAAGGCTGCCCCTTGATGACTGTAAAGCTGGCTGATACCCATCTGTTTTACCGCGGCAATCAGGCGCGGGTGAAGATGGGAAGGGAAATCCACATACTGCGCAGGCCTGGCAGGGAGCACTTGCCAATGGGTCACGTTGTCGCGGAACTCGGGGGTCTGTCGGAGAGTGTCCAGGATCTGACCGACGGTCATGGGAGCGGGTCCTTGAGCAAGTCATTTGGGCTGTGGAAGATGCCTCCCAGCTTGGAAAGCAAGCGCCGGCGGCGATGCAATAGCTCGGCGCGGAGCTCCCCGGCCTGCCATGTTTCACCGCCCAGCTCTTGCACTTCAAGCGTGTGCAACGCGCGGTCGACAAGTTCGATGGCCCGGTGGTATTGCCGGGCCCGATGTTCATAGTATTTGGCCAGCTCCACGAAGGGGAAAATGCCTCCCTTGCCCTTGGCTGCCATCTGCTCCCAAAGGGGCAATGCCTTGTCCCATTGGCCCAGACGTTTGTAGCAGAGGCTGAGGCGCACGAGGGCAGGCTCTGTGGTGCGGGCATCCAGGCCCTTGGCGTGTGCCATTTCGTAAAGGGCCGCGCTGCGCTCAAAGAGGCGAAGGTCTTCGTAGACGCGGCCTAGCGCCACAAGGTCACCGGCATGTCCAGCAAAGGTAGCGGGGTCGGCGTGCAAGGAGAGCAGCATTGCCGCCAGCTGCATGAGCGAGGTGATGTCCTGGCGATTGTGTTCGAACACCAATGGCATCTGCGCGGCGTCGCGCGTGCGCAGGTAGGAGAAGTAGATGCCGGGGATGAGCTCGCCCGGCACGTCGCGCTCGCGTGTTACACCCAGGAGCTCGGTTTCCACCGCGTTCAGCGTTAGGGTTTGCAAACGATCGCGCCACACCCGCCGCGCCGCGTGCAACAGGTCCAGATGCGGCAGGCGCTCCGGCGCAGGCATGCGCCGGAGGGCAAAGCGGGTCAGCAACAGGGGGTAGTCATAAGCCTTGCCGTTGTACGTCACAATGCCCTCGTACCCCTTAAGCTCCTGGTGTACCGCATGGAGCAGGGCGGGTTCCTCGTGCAGGTTCCGCATGAAGAACTGCTTCACCACCGCCTCGCCTTGGTCAAGGGCGCCGATGCCGACCAGAAAGCAGTAGGTCCCAGAGCCCCCAGCGAGGCCCGTGGTCTCGCAATCCAGAAAGGCGACCCGCCGCAAGTCAAGTGAACGCAAGCTTTCGTCTTTGCCCACCAGGTGAAGTAGTCCACAGGAAGCGCTGAGCACGGATGCACATGGCAGCGGCACACGCATGGTGGTGAGGAAGCAGGTGCCTACGGGTGTTCGATAGAGTTCGCCGCCCAGGTACTGCTCTATGTCATGACCTGAGGTCTGCCTCTCAGGGCGAACTGTGGGCAGGCTTAAGGAATCAATCCACCGTAGTTTTTCGAAAACGTCCATGCTCTCCCATGGGGCCCCGTTTGGTCAATGGCGTGTCACTCCTCGGTCCAGGGCCACCGAGTAGACGGGCACGTGGACTTCGGCATACCGCTCGTCCCTGGTGACAAAATGCAAAATTCCGGGCAATTTGTCAACCAGAATTTTGGTGCGAAATGAAACGCAGCGTGGGGGAACCTGGATGCAGAAGATGGGTGCCGCCATGTCGTCCAAACCCATAAGAACGGGTGCTTTCCTCCCCCATTGGAGCGTTGACCTCTGTTCGCTTGCACTCCAATCTCGGGCAAAAGGGGCTACGCCCTCACGTTTCTCCGTGTCGTTTCTGGTGGTCAAACTTTGCCATGTCTTTTCAGAGAAAGCGAACGTCGAATACATTGAGGGTCACTGCTCCGTATTCCTCCTGCACACGCCCACGGAGCACGTAGGGGCGGGTATCACTGATGATGCGGGCAAACTTTGCGTAGGCCTGCGGGAAAAAGACCGTTTCGTAAAGGGCGGTGGTATCCTCAAAGCTCATGAACTCCATCGGTTCGTCGCGCTTGGTGGAGACCACTTTGCCGGTGACCCACCAGCCGATGGTGGTGACAGTGCGCCCTGCGTAGCGAGGGAGGTCCTTTGCCAGCACATAGTCCAGTCGCTGGAGGCGCTCCTGGTAGAGCGTCAGCGGGTGACGACTGATGAGAAACCCCAGCGTCTCCATTTCGTGGCGGAGCACGGTGCGCTCGTCATAGTCTGGGATGTGCGGAATCGCAGGCGTGTCTTCATCGAACAGCCACATCACCTGGGCGGCACAGCGCCGTTTTGCGTGCGCCCAGTACTGCAGCCGCCACATGAGCTCAGGGCGCGACGCATGAGGTTCGACGCTGTCGAACGCACCGGCTTTGATGAGGAGGCGCACCTGGGCTAGGTCGATGTGCACCCGCTGGAGAAAATCGTCCAACGAACGGAATGGCCCCCGGGCGCGGGCGGCCAAAATCGCCGCAATGCTCTCCTCGGCCAGCCCTTTGATCTGCATCAGACCTACGCGGAGCTCTCGCCCTTTGCCCGTGTAGGCGCGCTCACTGCTGTTGATGTCCGGCAGCAGTACCTTAAGCCCCATCCGCCGCGCCTCGGAAACGTAGGCGAAGGTGGAGTAGTAGCCGCCCTGATTGGAGATGACGGCGGCCATGAACTCTGCCGGATAGTGGGCCCGCAGGTAGGCCGACTTGAACGACACCAGTGCGTAACTGGCGCTATGCGGTTTGCAAAACGAATAGCCCTCAAAACTCATGATCATCTGCCACACTGCGTCGATGGTGCGGCGCTCCACACCCTTTGCCAGCGCCCCACGGTAGAACTTGGCCTTCAGGTCGGCCAGCCGCTTGTGGCGATGCTTTTTGGACAAAATCTTGCGCAGCTCGTCTGCCTCTGCTGGGTCAAAATCGGCAAGGGCCATGGCCGTTTTGGCCACATCCTCCTGATAGACCATGATCCCGTAGGTCTCCTTGAGGATGTCGGCCAAGAGCGGATGCAGGGGCTTGTACGGCGCTCCTTTGAGCCTTGCCAAGTAGGCCTGGATGAAGACGTTGGCAGCTGGGCGAATGATGCTGGAGTGGATGACCAGGTGCTCGAAATCCCCGGTCTGCGCCTTCTTCTGCAACTGGCGCATGGCGGGCGACTCCACGTAAAAGACCCCTACGGTGTCGCCATTCTTGATGAGCTCCTGCGTCTTGGGGTCGTCGATAGGATTCCAGTCCTGGTAGCGAATCGCCACGCCATAATTCTGGCGGATGGCCTGGAGCGCGTCGCGAATCACAGCCAGGGAGCGATTGCCCAGGAGGTCGATCTTCACTAAGCCGGCCTCCTCGGTCTGGTCTTTTTCCCACTGGATGATGGTGACCCCTTTGGCAGCCCGCTGGCGTGGCACATAGTTATCGATGCAGTCAGGCACGATCACCACTCCGCCGCAGTGCACCGAGAGCTGCTTCGGCACACCATGGAGTCGCCTGGCCAAAGCGATGATCTCCGGCCAGGGGGGTGGTAGCTCTTGGCCCCGAAACAGGGGATGTGCCCCCATGAGCTCGACAAAATCCCCGGCAAACCAGAGGCGGGAAAACTTTTTGGTTACCCTGGTGATCTCCTCCTCCGGCAAGCCGTAGACCTTGGCAATTTCGTGCAGGGCGGCCCTGGCCTTGAAGCAGACGTGGTTGGCCACCATGGCGGCGCGCGCCTCACCGTAGGTGCGGAACACATAGTCCAAAACCTCGTCGCGTTCGTCCCAGGCGAAATCCACATCGATGTCCGGCGGATCTTTGCGTCCGACATTCAGAAAGCGCTCGAAGAAGAGGTTGTGCCGCAGGGGATCGACGTGGGTGATGCCCAAGCAGTAGGCGACCAGGCTGGCGGCTCCTGAGCCTCGGCCGCAGGTGCGCGGCGACTGTCGCACGATGTCGTGCACAACCAGAAAATAGTCCGCAAAGCCCTTCTGCTGGATGATGGCCAGCTCATGCTCTAAACGGGCACGCACAGGCTCGGTGATGGTCCCGTAGCGCCATGCCGCCCCCTCATAGCTCAGCTGACGCAGCCGCTGAAAGGCAGCCTCCCCATGGGGATTGGGAAAGATACACCCGGAGGCGTGCGGCACAAAGGTACACTGCTCGGCAATGCGCCGGGTGTTGGCAATTGCCTCTGGAAGATTAGGGAAGAGAGCCGCCATCTGGGCACGACTCTTGAACCAGGCCTGGGGATGGGCGCAGAGGACAGGGGAGAGACGGGACAGGGAGGTGTTGAGAGCGATGGCCCGCAGCAGGCGATGGATACCATAGCCCTCAGGCTCCACAAAGTGCACATCATTGGTGGCCACAAGAGGAATGCCGTGCTGTTTGGCAAAGGACACAAGAGGCGCGATCGCCTGGCCTGGGGCCAGCTCCACATAGAGGTCGGCCGTGCCAGAGTGACGTGCCACCTGCTCCAGGAGGGGAAGCGAGTGGCTGAGAACGACAAGACCCTCCCGGTCGGCAATGAGCTGGCCGGACAGGGAAAAGTCCTCCTGCAGATGGCGCGCCGAGAGGATATGGCAGAGCCGGCGGTAGCCCTGTGCGTCTTTGACCAAGAGCACAGCCTGGTGCTGGCCGGTGGTGACCTCCGCACCTACGATGGGCCGCACGCCATGGTCTTGCGCCTCGCGCACAAACCAGATGAGGCCGTAGAGGCCGTTAGTGTCGGTCAACGCCAGCGCGGGCATCCCCTGGCGCGCGGCAGCAGCACACAGCGCCTCGATGCTGTCCACGCCCGCCAGAAACGAGTAGTACGAATGGGTGTGTAAATGCACGAACATCACGTGCACCTCAGGGTACGGGCAAAGCGGATAGCGTCCTCACCAAAGCGACTGCGAATGCGATCGATCGCCTGCGTCAGGGCGGCGGCTTTGTTTGTGCCGCTCTCGGTAAAAAGTGGCAGCTGCCGCGGCCGCGTAGTGAGATCCAGCAACGCTACCGATAGGGAGCGCACCCGGGTGCGCCGGGTGAGGGTCTTGTCCAATAAGGCTTCAGCCGGGGGATAAAGCTCAAGTTCGAAATTCGAAGGCGCCGGGAGGCGCGAACGTCCGGATGCGGTGCGATAGTCGGAGTAAGAAATCTCCAGCTGGAGCGTCTGAGCAAGGAAGCGGTGGCGGCGCAAGGTGGGCGCTAGGTGTTCCAACAGCGTGTAGAGCACCGCCCGCAGGAGCTGGAGGTCATTGGTGTCCTCAGGCAGCACACGCGTGGCAGAAACCTGCGGCGCCTGCTCGGGTGGTTGCACAGGACGCGGATCAATACCGCGTGCGTTCTGATACAACACCAGGGCCTGCTGGCCGAACGCCACTGTCAACTGGGGCAAGGACAGTTGTTGCAGCTGGCGGACAACGTGAATGTTCAAGTCCAGCAGCTGCTCCTGGATCGGCTTGGTGACCGCTGGCAACAGACCCACGTGGAACGGGGCGATGAACGGAACCTCTTCGCCCTGAGGCACGCGTCGAAGCCCCGCCGGTTTGCTGACCGCCGCTGCCAATTTGCTCACCATCTTGTTGCAGGCAAGGCCCACCGACACGTCCAGCTGCAGGCGGCTCTTAATCTCCTTTTGCGCCCGCCAGGCGGTGTCGGTTGCCCCACCGAAGAGGCGCTGCGTAGAGGTGATATCAAGATAGGTGTGCCC
>JAPDPR010000068.1 GCA_034506335.1 candidate division KSB1 bacterium | reverse complement strand
GCTGAAAGGGCTGGCGCCGCTTTCGAGACCAGCTATGCCATTGAGGTCGAAGAACTGGGTTATAACCCTCCACCTGGAATGGAGGCCTGGACTCGACCCTATCGCGTGTACCTCTTGGACCTCGGCACCATGCGCGGTCAAACAGTAGCAGAGGGGCGGGACCCTGAGGCCCCCGTGCAACACGGCGTTCTCACCCACATCGAAGTGGACAATGACTTTGCCAGCCCACAAGAGCATCTGTCGGCTGAGAATGCCCTTCGCGCCACCGCCGCACACGAGTTCTTCCACGCCATTCAGCACGGCTACGTGTCGCGCCTCATCACCGTGGATGGCTTTTTCGCCGAGCTTACGGCGATGTGGATGGAGGAACAGGTCTTTCCGGGGCTCAACGACTACCGCCATTACCTCGACGACTTTTTCTCCGCGCCGGACATTCCCCTGAACGCCGTCTCGCTGACGGTGCCCCGTATCATCAGACACATGTACGGCGCATGCGTCTTTGCCATCTACTTGGAGGAGCGGTTTGGCCGCGATGTCATGCGACGCATCTGGGAGCAGATGGTGCACGAACCAGCGCTGGAAGCCATTGCCACAGTGTGCGCCGACTATGGAAGCAGCTTCGAGGAAGAACTAACACGCTTTGCGCTCTGGAATTGTTTCACTGGCAGCCGTCACCTCCCCGGTTATGGGTACTCGCAGGCTGACACCTTTCCAGAGGTCCTGATGCGCGCCGATACCGTTGCAGGTTCCCATGCCGAACGAGCAGGCCAAGCCTACTTCTTGACCGCCACCTACCTCCCCTTCCGCCTGACCACCCCTGGCACCTACCGCATCACCATCGAAGGCCAAGTGCCCTCGCACTGGTCCCTGGGTGCTGTGTACTCGGTGGGAGAAGTGCCGCACCCGATTCAAGCAGGCCCAGGCCAGGCCATCCAGATCCAACTCCCTGAACCACAGACCATTACCGTCATCGCATGCAATGTGGACCGCTCGGTCACCTTGCGCATGCTCTACTTCAAGGAACAACCTGAAAGCTATGTCGTGACTGTCCAGCGGCTACCTGATGACGCCCAAGGGGGGGAGGCGCCTTTCACCGTGCTCGGCGCCCATCCGAACCCTGCATCCGCCGTGGTGACCTTCACCATCGAACGGCGAGTAGGCCTCCCCTTGGTTCTCGAGGTGAGCGACGTCCTGGGACGCCGCATGGGGACCATCTGGCTCTCATCGCAACGCAGCGGCTCTCACCAACTCAGCTGGCCGGCAAGTCCGACCACTACCTTGGCCCCAGGCATCTACTTCTGCCGTTTCTCGTGCCCCGGCCATGCGCAGACGGTCAAGGTCACATTCTGCCAGTAACCTCAAGGCGCGACATCGTGTGGGTCTTGGACGACAACTTCTTCCGCGCGGTCCGTTTTGAGCACCCTGAGGTTATCCCTGCAGATGTCTACATTCTACCTGCCACTTGGTCGCGGCACCGCGAGGCCTTGGCGGAGCTGGTCCAGGAATACCCGGCGCTCTTCGGCGACTACAAGCCGGGCAGCATCGATTTTGACGCCTACGAGGGCACCTACAACGCCGGCCGCCACGTGGACGCCTGGGGGTGCGTGTGGGAAAACATCGCTCCGGGCCTCGAGGGTCTGGTGGTGGGCCATCCCCTGCCGCGCCGCGAGGATGTACGATCTTTTGAAACGCCCCCGCCAGGCGCCGGGCTCCCTCACGGCTTCATGTACATGCGCCTCTACTATCTCCGCGGGTACGAGGAGTTGATGGTCGACTTTGCCGAAGAACCACCCGAGCTGCAAATGCTCATCGACAAGGTGCTGGCCTACAACCTCCAGGAACTGGAAACCATTTTGGCCGACAAACCTGCCATCTACTACTTTGGGGACGACCTGGGCGACCAACATCGGCTTCCCATCCATCCGGACAAATGGAATCGCTACCTCAAGCCATGCTACCAGCAGATATTTGCCCGATGCCGTGAAGCAGGCACGATCGGCTACTTCCACACTGATGGCCACATTGTGGAAATCATCGATTCGCTCATCGACTGTGGCATCGACGTGCTGAATCCGCAAGTGGGGGCAAATGGGCTAAGTAATATCGCCCGGTTGGCCAAAGGCAAAGTAGCCATCTGCCTGGACCTGGACCGCCAGCGCTTCCCGTTCTGGACCGCCGAGCACATCGACCGCCACGTGCGCGAGGCGGTCGAAGCCCTCTACCTGCCGGAAGGGGGATTACTACTGCAGGCGTCGGTGGGCCCGGAACTGTCCCTGGGAACCATTCGGGCCATTTGTGAGTCGCTGGAAAGGTACCGCTTTTTTCGTTGAATGGAGGTCAGCATCGTGGTATGGACATCCGCTTTGAACCTTTGTTGGCTGGTCTCACTTATGACACTCTCCTGTGATTCGCTTGCTCCGCCTGCCCCCTTTGGGCCGGTTCCCAGTACGCGCCAGCTCGCGTGGCACAAGCTCGAGTACTATGCGTTCATCCACTTCGGCATGAACACCTTCACTGACCGCGAGTGGGGCGACGGCCGTGAGGATCCGACCCTCTTCAATCCCACAGCCCTCGACTGCCGCCAGTGGGCACGAGTGTGCAAACAGGCGGGGATGAAAGGGATCATCCTCACCGCCAAGCATCACGACGGGTTTTGCCTGTGGCCGTCGCGCTACACCGAGCACTCGGTGAAAAACAGCCCCTGGCGAGATGGTAAGGGCGACGTGCTCCGTGAGCTAGCCCAGGCGTGCCGCGAATATGGCCTGAAGATGGGCATTTACATTTCACCATGGGATCGGCACGAGCCCAGCTACGGCGACTCGCCGCGGTATAACGAGTTCTACAAAAACCAGCTACGCGAGGTGCTGACCAGCTATGGCGACGTCTTTGAGGTCTGGTTCGACGGCGCCTGTGGCGAAGGTCCCAATGGCAGGCGGCAGGAGTACGACTGGCCTGGCTTCTTCGAAGTGGTGCGCCAGTGCCAACCAAAGGCGGTGATCTTTAGCGACGGTGGTCCCGACGTGCGCTGGGTGGGCAACGAAAATGGCTTTGCCAACACCACGAACTGGTGTCTGCTGCGCCGGGAGGAGGTGTGGCCAGGTTATCCGCGCTACCAGGAGCTCACCACCGGCCACCCGGACGGTACCCACTGGGTGCCGGCAGAAGCGGACGTGTCCATCCGCCCGGGCTGGTTTTACCATCCTGCCGAGGACAGCCAGGTCAAGTCTGTGGAGGAGCTGTTGGAGATTTACTACGCGTCGGTGGGACGCAATGCGGCGCTCCTTTTGAACATTCCGGTAGATCGACGCGGCCTTGTTCCTGAGCCAGACGCCACGCGCCTCATGGAATTCCGGCGGGCGCTCGAGGCCGAATTCCCGCGAGACCTGGCGCAAGGCGCGCAGGCCAGAGCATCCCAGGTGCGTGGGAACCACCCCCGCTTTGCCGCGCACAGGGCTATCGACGGCGACCCGTCCACCTACTGGGCACCAGACGACACGGTCCGCGCTGTGTGGCTGGAGGTAGAATTTCCCCGGCCCACTACAGTGAATCGCCTTGTGCTCCAGGAGTACATCGCGCTGGGTCAGAGGGTCGAAGGGTTCCGAGTGGACGTGGAAGCACCTGATGGGTGGCAGAAAGTAGCCGAAGGGACAACTATCGGGTACAGGCGTATCTTGCGGTTTCCAGAGGTCACGACTCGCCGCGTTCGGCTGTACATCACCAAAGCGCGCGCCTGCCCTGCAATTTCTGCGCTGGGCATTTACCGCGCCGGAAGCAGCTACGGAGAAGGCTGTGCCACCTCCAAGACATAGGTACGGGGAGGAGTAGCTCCCCACGCCTGAATGTGCAAACAGTACAGACAGAAAGTGGCCGGAAACGTTCCTCGTGTCCGGGACCGCCAGGAGGCCGCGTGCCCCTCGATGACAGCTCACAGGCAGGGCGGCTGATTTGTTTCCCGCGCTACCGCAATAGGCAAGGCAAAGCAGACGAGGCCCCACAAACAAGGGGCCCGAGGGGATCTCCACGCCGGGCTGGAGGAGGGGGAAGAGTCGTGCTTGATCCATTTAGCTATTCTGGCTCCCTTTAGCATAATAAACCTTTACCCCTATCCATGCTCGGTGAACTCGCTCTCGCGGGGAAAAACATAGGGAGCCGGAAGTGGGAGCAAAGAAGATGCACGACACGTACAAGGTAACGCGAGACGGTGCCGAGGCGATAAAGGCCTACCCATGGATCCACTCGCACTTCAAGCTGGGAAAGGTGGGCTCGAGAGATAGTAGGGAGGTGGTTCGCCTCCTTGAGAATACACACTACGACCATATATCCAGGACTCTCAGACGAATAGACAGGTGGGGAAAGTGGAGCGGGAGAATCGGTGAGGAAATATTGAGATGCAACGACCCGTTCAACCTATCGCGGTTGCTGGCGGAATTACATCTTTTCGTTCACTTGTATTCCAGACTGAAATCGGGGGTGGCGGTGGTTGATCGCCCCGACATTTCCGTCGCTATGAACAACTACACTTGTCTCATAGAGGTATATTCGCCGATGGACTTCTACGGATACCAGGTATTTTCCCGCCTCCTTATGTCTTGCATTAAGCACCTGCCGATCAATAAAGGATTTGACGTACACATCTTGTCTCGAGCTTCGAGCTCCACGTATGTGTACGACTTCCCAGAGTTCAGAGAGGTCCACCGATGGATGACGCGGTTTCAGAAACATTTCCTCTCGTGGATAAGAAACGCAAAAGTAGGCCAGGTCTATCGCACAAAGTGTCCCGCGTCATCACTGGAGTTGATTATTACGCTGAAACACTTCGCCAATGATCCAAGACAGCGATCGGTTGCGTGGAACCAAGCGGGGATGTCTCTAGATACGAAGTTGTTTTTCGAGATACCTGACTCCTCAGTATTTGCTGGCACGCAATGGGGTACCAAGATCAGGGAGAAGCTCGAAAAGCAGCAAGCGGGGCCGCCTTCCCATGAGCATTTTAGGGTGCTGGCAATCAATTTCTCCTTAGCGGAAACCGCGGACGTATCTTTTCTTACTCACCCGAGGCATTTCTCCAATCTGGAAAAACACATAAAATTCCTAGCCTCCAAGATCCACCCGTACCCCCCGTATGATGTCGTTCTGCCCTGTGTGCTCGGCCTCCGGTGCGGCTTCGCCAAACCCGTTAACCTTTCTAGCCTTGATGATGCGTGCGTGGCAGAACGTTTGAGGGCTATGGGTTTGGATAAGTGCATTAAGAAGGCAAGGCGCGCTACTGATAAAGAGCTGGAAGAGTTCACTGAGGCACTTAAAACTGCTGACAATTGGTGAACTTGTGTACTCGCAATGGCAAGGAGAATTCCTGTCTTCTGTGCATGTTGACGTCTGCAAGGGACCGCAACTCGTGGTAGCAGTGCGCACCCATTGTGCATCCATGTCGTGGGACCCAGTGGCGGCCCGCCGAAAAACGCCGAGCTACGTCGAGTGCAGGCGACAAAGCAACCAGGCTGAGTGGCGGCGCCTTTTTGCTATCAAAGGCAATCGCACGAGGAGCCATCCGTCCTCATTTCAGCCGCCCTCGGGAAGCGTCGCTCCACCTCTATGCTGGCTCGTATGGGAGCGGAATGCAGGACTTGCATTGTTACAAACGGTTCCACGGACCGCCATAGGCCCTCTCGAATTGTCGGCCTCAGAGATCTCTCGCTTGGAGAAGTAGCTCTTGATCTTCAGTCGAAACTTCGGTATCTTTTCTCGCGGGACCGGATTTGGGACACACTTGTCTGACGTTTTTCTGTGGCCCCGAGGCAGTCCCTGGAGAATTGTAAACCCGAGCATGCCCACTGCGGTGGAACTACCCTCACGGACTAAGACGATATGGTGAACTAACGAAAAGCCGGACGCAATTGTAAGGGGGGGGTAGACGCTCCCTCTCGTCCGAGGGAGGCGGCCATCGGTCTCTAGGTCTCTCGGTGGCAACACCATGTGGGACTAACGATCCTTGAGCTCGAACTCGGCACCTCTTTGAGCCCGAAACGACGGGGGAAGCGGAGCCCAGTGTCGATTCGGGTGCCATCAACTCAATGGCGCTGTGGCCAGCTTTTTAAAGGCTCAACACAGAGCACCTGACCAAGCACAAGTTCCGCCTCGCCGGCGGCGGCAGGCTCCTCCGCAACAAAGACGGGGCGCTTTTCAGATAGCAGGACCGGGTCGGGGTTGCCCATGTCATTCTCTGCGAAGGGGGCAATGTCCCCCTTCTCGGCCCCTTCACCATGGGGGCCCAGGGCTTTGTCCCTGACCCGCTGAAGACGAAGCTGGACCCTCTTCCCATGACGTTCGCACATGCGTGGGCTGGGTAATGCGTACCTGAGGCAATGTACTCAGGCTTTGCGCCAGAATTTGCGGGGACGCGGGTTAGTGGCGTGTACCGCCTCACAGCCGAGGAGCTCGAAGAAGCCGCCACCGGAGCGGCTGACCATAGCGGCGCAACAGTTCCAACCGCGAATTCCCTCTGCCGAGGAACCGTCCGAGGAGAGGTTGTTTCGCGAACCCGCTCTTGGCGGTTGATTTCTCC
Source organism: candidate division KSB1 bacterium (assembly GCA_034506335.1). Classification (NCBI taxonomy): domain Bacteria; kingdom Pseudomonadati; species Candidatus Zhuqueibacterota bacterium. The sequence goes on along the minus strand of JAPDPR010000068.1, from coordinate 6,606 downwards.
AGCATTGGTCCGTGAAGCGTTCCGGAGGACCATGGCTGGCTCTCTCGTGGGCTGCAGGTGGAGCCGCCTGAAAGCCGGACTGGTTACTCGCGATTGTTTCCTGGTCGTTATCTCACAATCAACATTGAGGAGGGTGCCATGGGACATTACTCCTACCAGATTTCCATAGTCGGTTTTCTGGCCGCATTAATCGTCGGGAGCGTGCGCGCCAGGGATGTATCCCTCGTTTCGCCTGACCAACGGACGCAGGTGACTGTTTCTATCGGCGAAAACATCTCCTACAGGGTGCAGCACGACGGCAGGCAGATACTGGCACCTTCCCCCATTGCCCTCACCCTGGGCGACGGGACCGTCCTGGGCGAAAAGCCCACCCTCAAGCGCACCAAGCGTCGGGAGATCAATCAGATCATCAGGCCGGTGGTCCGGGAAAAATCTGCGGAGATCCTGGACCGCTGCCACGAGCTGACCCTGGAGTTCGCCCAAGGCTTTTCCCTTGTTTTTCGCGCCTATGACGACGGAATCGCCTACCGCTTTGCCACTCGGCTCCCAGGCGAGGTGACTATCAAGGCGGAAAAGGCAACGTTCCAATTTCCCAGCGACTGCATGACCTTCTTTCCACAGGAAGACAGCTTCTTCTCCCACTCCGAGCGGCTCTATCTGCACATTCCGATCAGCCAGGTAGGCGAGCGATTCTGTTCGCTGCCGGCGCTGGTGGAAATCCCCGACGGCCCCAAAGTGGCCATCACCGAGGCGGACTTGGAGGACTACCCGGGCATGTATCTCACTGGGTGCCGCGAATCGGCCACGCAGCTGGTGGGGTTGTTCCCGCACTATGTGCTGGAGGATTCGGCGCGCAACGACCGGGACATGGTACCGGTACGTCGAGCAGACTTTCTCGCCCGCACGCGCGGCGAGCGCCTTTTCCCCTGGCGGGTGATGGTCATCGCCGACCGAGATGGCCAACTGGTGGAAAGCCAGATGGTCTACAAGCTGGCACGACCTTTGGAATTGGACGACGTCTCCTGGATCAAGCCTGGCAAGGTAGCATGGGACTGGTGGAATGCGTGGAACGTCTACGGCGTGGATTTCCGTGCCGGCATTAACACCGCCACCTACAAGTACTACATCGATTTTGCCGCCCGCTACGGGATCGAGTACGTCATCCTGGATGAAGGGTGGTACAAGCTGGGGAACGTCCTGGACGTGAACCCCGACATCGACATGGAAGAACTTACTGCCTATGCTCGCGAGAAAAACGTAGGGTTGATCCTGTGGGTCATCTGGAAAACGCTCGACGATCAGCTCCAGGAGGCCCTGGACCAGTTTCAGCGCTGGGGCATCAAGGGGATCAAGGTGGACTTTATGCAGCGAGACGATCAGGAGGTGGTGAACTTTTACTGGCGGATTGCCCGCGAGGCCGCCAAGCGGAAGCTGATTGTCGATTTCCACGGGGCGCACAAGCCCACCGGCCTGCGTCGGGCATATCCCAATGTGCTCACGCGCGAAGGGGTGCGCGGCATGGAGTGGAGCAAGTGGAGCACCGGCGCCTCGCCCGACAACGCGGTGACTATCCCCTTTGCCCGCATGTTGGCGGGCCCCATGGACTATACTCCCGGGGCGATGATCAACGCGACGCGCGAGCAGTTCCGCCCCATTATGACCTTGCCCATGAGTCAGGGCACCCGCTGCCACCAGCTGGCCATGTACGTGGTCTATGAGAGCCCGCTGCAAATGCTGGCCGACAGCCCTACCCACTACCTGCGCGAGCCGGAGTGCATGGATTTCCTGGCGAGCGTGCCCACCGTGTGGGACGAAACGCACGCACTGGACGGCCAAGTCGGTCAGTACATCCTGGTGGCTCGACGGAATGGCAGCGAATGGTATGTGGGCGCCATGACCAACTGGACGCCGAGGGACCTGGTGGTGGACTTTTCCTTCCTTGCGCCCGGCCGGTATCAACTGCAGGCGTACCAGGATGGAGTAAATGCCGACCGGTGCGCAATGGACTTCAAGCGCGTCTTCAAGACCATCGACGCGGGCCACAAGGAAATCATCCACCTGGCCCCAGGCGGCGGTTGGGCAGCGCGGGTGGTGCCGACCATGTGACAATCAGCTCGGAGGGGAGTGCCACACGACCAAGACTCTCACCTCCCCAGCTGCCACGTGGGAGGCGCAAATCGGGCGATATGGACGAAGACCGACTTGGGGTAGATAGACACCAGGTCGGCCAACCTCTCCTGGGAAAGGTTTTCCCAGTTCCATTCGTCCAGCAGAGGGAATAGTCCGTTCTGGCGCTGAAGGTAGACGAAGTCCAGTGCCGCCTTTTCCGGCCAGGCTAAACAAACACGGTCTCGGAACTCATAGCCGAAAAAAAGGGATCTCTTGATGTGGTGATAGACGATCTCGCCTACGCAGGTGCGAAAGACTTTGGTCTTGTTTGTGGTCACGCAGGTCAACACGTGGGGGGCCTGGTCAGCTACACCGTGGACAAAGAGGGCGGTCTCACACGAAATGTACGCCGGTGGATAGAGAAGGCTAGCGACGGCTTCCACACTTGCAGGTCGGAGTCCATTGAGATAGAGTCCCTTTCCCACACTGAGCAAGAGTCCATTCTTGCTCTGCCTTGCAATTGCCTTGCGGAGGGCCGCCACCGAGAGGCCGGTGAGGCGGCTGAGTTCGCCAAAGGTGAAAACCGTCTTTTCTCCGCGAAGCAGACGGACCCATTGGGCTTGCGTAAAGACTCGAGTGCCCACTCCTTATTCGCCTCCTAAGGCCCGCACACTCTGCCATACAACAGCCATGGCCTTCTCCTGAATGAGCCGATAGTCATCCTGTCCCAGCTGGCGCCTGTAGCGCTCGGGAAGAAAGCGAGGCATTTCCCGCATGAGCGAACGCCGCGCAGCCGCCTTCGTCCTATCTTCAAACCCTTGTGGAGTGAGTTCGACAGCGTAGTCAGAGAACTTCCTCGCCAGGAGGTCTTGATCAACGCGAGTGCCAAGGACTTCTGTCAAATACCACACATCAAAAAGGTCACGCCCTTTGAGATAGGGTCGGCCGCATACTGCGGCGATCTTTTCGGCCAACAACTCCGCAGGAGTGAGAGCCCTTACCAGCGGCAGCCGTCCAAGCAGATCCACCGTCGAACGCACCACCTTTTCTTCTGCCTGATAGGCCGGATACCGTCCGAATTCGATCTTCAGGCGATACCTTTGGGCCTGTCCTTGTGGCTGGAAAAAAAACCAGTGGCTCGCCACTTTCCCCTTGGCCACCGTGGCCAATCGCCATTCAGCGGTGCCGACGCCGAGCATCTGCACAACCATCTTTTCAATAGCCGATCGAGCCGCGCTGACCAACTGCCTGCTAAACTCCGCATCCGCTTCTATGCCGGCAAAGTCCAGGTCCTCTGAGTAGCGATACCCGCCATACACGAGGTGGAGACACGTGCCGCCCTGGAAGGCAATCTTCGCACTTTCCGGTCGCGCGAAAAGCCCCTCCAGGACGGCAAGGTGGAAGACTTCTGCCACGAGTGTGCTGAGGGGCACTCTTTGCTTCCTCGCCCCCTCTGTCAGTTGCTGCCAGATCATGATATTTCCGATAGTAGCTTTTTCTGTCACGATATGGAAATATAATCTTTCTCTGCTGCACTTTCAAGTGGAAAATCTCCGCTGCCGCTTCACACCGTAGCTTGTCCGGGCATCCCCTGAAGTCGCATGCGAGACGGATCTCAACGCCCTCGGGAGAAGCATGAGGATTGTCGAAGGCCCGTTCTCTGCTCCCCGGCCACAACCTCGTGCCGCGGGCTTCCATGGGTCCGACGGCAGTAGACATCATGCGTTCCGCATCAAGCTCAAAGATAGCACCCAGCCTGAGGGAGCGTTCCGCCCACACGGAATGCGTTGTTGGGCGAGTCCAGAGGAGTTGTCCCACAGCGATCAGAGAAAAAGGTTGACTTTTTGCTTTCGCTCTCGTAATTTTGCCGCAGATTGCCCGCGGGTGCTCCAAGTCACCTTGCTCGTAGGAGGCCAGCCGAATGGTCAGTCGCACGCTCCCCACTCGGGGTGGTGCAGAGCCAGGACTATCCGCAGGAAAGACAGGCTTGCATCCGAAGAGCGTGGGCAATAAGCGGCTTCGCGGAGGAGCGACCACTTGCGCTCGCGGCAAAGAAGCTCCCTGTCAGCCAGGCCACAAAGCGAAACCTAGCATTTGGAGAGCAGCTATGCATTTCCCGCAGCGCAGTCTGCCTTGGTTCTTGTTGTTCGCCATCCTTTTCGCCCTGCTCACTTTCCTGGCCCAATGTCGAAGGAGAACCATTGAATGGAGTCCTGCCCATAGTCCGCTCCTCACCCGCTGGGCGAAACACCTTTCGCCCGACAACCCCTGGCCAGAATACCCCCGCCCGCACATGGTGCGCAAGGAGTGGCTCAACCTCAACGGGCTGTGGGAGTTTGCCATAACGCCCAAGGAAGCCGCTCCTCCTGATACATTTCCGCACAGAATTCTCGTGCCTTTTCCGGTGGAATCGGCCCTGTCTGGGATTGCGCAGAGAGTGGGACCGGACCAGCGCCTCTGGTACCGCCGTGCCTTTAATGTGCCAAGCCGCTGGCGCAAAGGACGCTTGTTGCTTCACTTTGGAGCAGTGGATTGGGAAGCGCAGGTCTTTGTCAATGGTTCACTGGTGGGGGAGCACCGCGGCGGCTACGATGCCTTCTCCTTCGACGTCACCGAGGCCCTTAGGCCGGAAGCAGCACAGGAGATAGTCGTCGCGGTCTGGGATCCCACCACGGCGGGAGGCCAACCTGTAGGCAAACAGACCCTCAGCCCCGGCGGCATCTTCTACACGCCCACCAGCGGCATCTGGCAAACCGTATGGGTAGAACCGGTGCCCGAATACCATATTTCCCAGCTCGCTGTTTACCCTGACGTGGAGCACACCGCGGTGCGCATTCGGGCCGAGACCGAGGGGTCGGGGCCAGAATTCGCTATCGAGGCCAAGGTTTGGGCCCGCGGCAAGCAGGTGAGCCGCCAAGTTTCTCAGGTGGGAGAAGAGTTGGTCCTCTCCATCCCCTCGCCCAAGCTCTGGTCGCCTGCTGACCCTTTCCTTTACGAGCTATCGCTGACCCTTCGCAGATCTGGCAGGGCGGTGGACAAGGTCACCAGCTATTTTGGCCTGCGCACGGTTGCAGTGGGCCCGGATAGCAACGGGGTGACGCGCCTCCTCGTTAACGGCCAGCCGCTCTTTCAGATCGGCCCGCTTGACCAGGGCTTTTGGCCGGATGGCATCTACACTGCACCGTCGGACCGAGCCCTGCGCTTCGACGTGGAGATGATGAAGCGTATGGGCTTCAACATGGTGCGCAAGCATGTGAAGGTGGAGCCCGAGCGGTGGTACTACTGGTGCGATCGGCTCGGGCTCCTGGTCTGGCAGGACATGCCCAGCGGGGCCAACCGCACGCCCGAAGAGCGGGCGCAGTTCGAGCGGGAGTTGACGGCGATGATTCGCGGCCGGTTCAATCACCCCTCGATCATCATGTGGGTGCCGTTCAACGAGGGGTGGGGACAGTACGACACCGAACGGATCGTGACGCTCGTACGCGAGCTTGATCCGACCCGTTTGGTGAACAACGCCAGCGGCTGGACGGACGCCGGCGTGGGTGACGTCCACGACGTGCACTCCTATCCCGACCCGATCTCCCCCGAGCCCGAAGTCCATCGAGCCGCAGTACTGGGCGAGTTCGGAGGCCTTGGCTTTGTGGTGCCAGGCCACACGTGGGCCCAAACTGGCTGGGGCTATGACCTTTTGCCGAACCCGCAGGCGCTCGCGCGACGGTACGAGGAAGTGCTGACCGGCGTGCATCGCTTGGCACGGGAAGCGGGACTCAGCGCCGCCGTCTACACCCAGCTCACCGATGTGGAGACGGAAAACAATGGCCTCCTGACTTACGACCGTGAGATTGAGAAGATCCCCTCCCCACAGGTGGCATTGGCCAATCAGGGCTTTCTCCCACCTGAGTTGCTCAATCGGACTGGCCTCTTCATCGACGAAATGCAGGCAGAGTTGGCGGTCGCGCATCCGGGTGCCGAGATTCGCTACACTCTGGATGGCTCCGCGCCTGGCCGTCGCGCCACGCGCTACACCGGACCAATTCGCATTACGGAAAACACCACGCTCAAGGCGCGCGCCTTCTGGCCAGGGGGCATCGCCAGCGGCATTGCCACGTTCAACCTGGAAAAAGTTAGCCCCCGGCCAGCTGAGCCTATCGCTGCCTTAGCCCCGGGGCTCGTTGTCCGCTACTACGAAGGGGAATGGGATAGCATCCCTGACTTTTCTCGCCTGCAGCCGGTCAGGATCAAGATGTGTGAGTACTTGGACCTGACCCCTGCCGAACGGGAAGAGCTTTTCGGGCTAAGTTTTGAGGGGCTCATCAAGGTACCGCGAACCGGGGTTTATCTATTTTCCACGGTTTCCGACGACGGGAGCCGCCTGAGGATCGGGGACCAACTGGTGGTGGACAACGATGGCCTGCACGGCACGCGCGAGCGCTCCGGTGCCATTGCTCTGGAGGCCGGATTTCACCCCCTCAGCGTGCTCTTTTTTCAAAAACGCGG
>JAPDPR010000067.1 GCA_034506335.1 candidate division KSB1 bacterium | reverse complement strand
TCGCTTCTCCCCGTGCCTACGCCCACCTCAATCTGATCCTAGTGCCCATGGTGAACCCGGATGGGAACGAGGTGCACACTCGTCGCAACAGCCGGCACGTGGACCTCAATCGCGACCACGCGATCCTGACCGAACCGGAGACGCGGATCCTCCGCTCCCTTTTCAATCGGTATGCACCACATGTCACTTTGGACGTGCATGAGTACAGCATCCGGTCGTGGCTTGCACGCGGGCTCATCAAGGACCTTGGGGAGCAGTTTGACTGCATCAGCAATCCCGCAATCCCCCCATTGCTTCTGGATTTTGCCCGGGAGAGACTGCTGTGGCCCACCATCCAAAACGCGCGTGCCTGCGGGTTGAAGACGAATCGATACCTCGTGGCGCAGGATGACCCGCGTCAACCCGTACGGCACAGCACCACCGATATCGATGATGGACGCAACGGCTTTGGCATCGATTGTACGCTCTCGTTTATCCTGGAGGGGCCGAATGGGCTCTCGCCAGAGGACCGGATTTGGGAAAGAGCTAAGTACCAACTTGCATTCATCGAGCGGTTTCTTGCGGTCTGCGACAGCGCCTATGCGGATATTGTCCGCGTGGTTGGGCACGCGAGAGCAGAGAGGCGTGCCCAGCTGCCTGCCCAGGTCCCCATCCAGGCTGACTATACGGCGGCTTCGTCGTGTTCGCTCCAGGTGACGATACGAAGCACGCGGACTTTGCGCGACACGACCATAGTGCTACCCGACTACCGCAATGCCCCGGAGGTGCTGCGTGCGGTGCCTCCCCCGGCGGGCTACCTGGTCGAGCGCCCGCCAGAGGTTCTGTTGACGATGGTTAGCGCCCATGGCTTCCCCTGCGAAATGCTGGATAGAAAACTGAGATTGACAGTCGAGGAATTTCGCACCACAGGGGTGGACACGCTGCGCTGCGAGGGTCGCACTACCGTAGTGCCTGCAGGACACTACAGACGCGCCAAAAAGACGTTCGCCTCGGGTTGTTTACTGCTGCCAGTCACCGGGGTCTCAGCGGCCAAGCTGGTGCAGCTAATGGAACCACAAAGCCTCTATGGGTTGTCCCATTACGAAGAGTTCGCACAACTCTACCGGGGGCAGACACTGCCGGTCTACCGAGTGCTCTCTGCCAAGTGGTGAGCAGAGCCTCTGCAAGGGACGCAGTACTCCCCGCGCCGGGGTACGGCCCAAACACATAGTCAAGAGTGAGCAGAACTATGAAGCTCTTCGGATGGCCTAACCGCATCACGTTGGCGCGCATTGGGCTATTGTTTTTTCTCGTGGTACTGGTGTATGACCAGAACCTGTGGGCGCGCCTTGCCGCCGCGGGGCTGGCAGTTCTCGTCATCGTCATGGATTGGCTGGATGGTTTCCTAGCCCGCCGATTAGACGCTGCCACGATGCTGGGCAGCGTACTGGACATCGCTGGCGATCGCGTCATTGAGGCGGTGCTGTGGATCGTGCTGGCGGATCTTCGCTTGGTGCCAGTCTGGATTCCCATCGTCGTGATTTCTCGCGACATTCTCACCGACAGCATCCGGAGCTTTGCTCTACGCTTCGGGTTCACTGCTTTCGGCAAGACCACGATGATGCGCACGCCGGTGGGTCGGTTTCTGACCGGTTCGCCTTGGATGCGGACGTCCTACGCTGTACTCAAGGGTTTCACGTTTGCGTGGATGCTGTTGTTGAGTGTGTTGCGGGAGGCAGTAGGCCCAAGGTCTCCGGCGCTGGCGTCCTACCTACAGCTTGGCCTGACGATTGGTTACTGGGCCGCGGTGGTCACTGCAGCCATGTGCCTGGTGCGTGGGGTCCCGGTGATTCTGGAAGGTATGGCCCTCATTCGAGAAAAGGAGCACGAGTCTGCTGGAAGTAGCATTTCTTGACATCGACGGCACGCTTGTACCGCGAAGCTTGGAGCAGTGGTTTGTCGCTTTCCTCGTGCACCGAGGGCTGATGAGGCCGGCCCGCACCGCGGCTGGGTACTGCCGGGCTATGTGGAAGGGGCAGGCGCGCACATGGTTTGACCTTAAGCTCCGCTACTTGGCCGGGGTTCCCTTGGCCACCGTGCAGGACTGGGCGTCGGAGTGCTGGGAGACGGCCGTCGAGAGACGGGTTTTTTCGGGGATGCGCTACCTTGCGGCGGGTTTGCAGGAGGGAGGAGTGCATCTTGTCCTACTGAGTGGGGCTCCATCCTTTCTGGCGCAGCCCCTGGCCACTCATTTTGGCATCGAAGAGTGCCTGTGCGCCGAACCGGCGGTTGTCGATGGCGTGCTCACAGGCGGCCTTGTGCGGCCTCACCCGCGCGGGCGAAGGAAGGTGGAGACAGCTGTGCGCTGGCTGGTTAGCCACGGTCTTTCCCCCGCCCAAGCTTGTGCGGTGGGTGACCACTGGGACGACCGCTTTCTGCTGAGCTTTGTGGCTCAGGCCGTCGTGGTAGCGCCTGGCCCGCGGTTGGCACTCCTTGCGCGGCGCCATGGATGGCCGGTGATACGGCAGCCAGGCGACAAACACCAAGCCGCGAAAATAATTCAGCATCTCTTCCGCGTGATCCCACATAGTTGTGGATGAGACGGGGAACATGGGCAAGATTCGGCAGGCAGCACAGCGGGACACGGGGATTCTAATCGGGGAGGTACCGCATGAGGTCATTGAAGACCTCGAGCGGTGCGGAGTTCGACCGGGCGAGGTGCGGGTTGCTGTTCGCAGCGATCTGGACCTGAGAGGGCAGTCTGTCGCAAGTTGGTTGGTCATCACGAGCGAATCGGTCGTGACCGTCACGCCCTCGGCGCCGCTTGGGGAGCGGCTCGTGGGGCCATTCCCGTTGCGCGACATCAGGACAGTGCGCGTCTTCACAGGCGTGGGAAGCAGTTTTCTCCAGGCCTACATTCAGAGCTTCTTCGTTGACCTCATCCGCTTCAGCAATGCGCGCCGGGAGGAGTTCAACAGGGCGCTGATCTTTTTGGAGAGGCTTGTTGAGCAGCAGCCAGCGGCAGTAGAAATTTTCCGCAAGAAGCATCCCTGGTTCTGCGAGGTCTGCGGGCTCGCCCTCCCCTCGCAGTATGCGGTTTGTCCGCGCTGCGCTCGCCAGGGCGGCCTGCTCCGCCGTACATTGCGCATGATGTCACCCTACCGACTTTTTGTCCTGCTGCTTTTGCTGATGATGCTCGCAGGGGTGGCACTCGATCTGGTGCCTCCCTATTTGACCCGCATCCTGGTTGACGACGTGCTTACCACCAAGGTGCGCATCTCATGGCTTCCCTGGTTGGTGCTGGGTTTGGCTGCGACCACCCTGGTGCGCGCAGGGCTGAACATCGCCATCGGCCGCACGAGCACACAAATCGGCACACGCATCACCTACGAGCTCCGCCGCCAGTTGCAGCGAAAGCTCTCCGAGCTGTCTGTGGACTTTTACGATCGCACTTCAGTGGGGACGCTGATGACGCGGCTGTTGCACGACGTGGACTATTTTCACGGCTTTGTGCAACAGGTGGCTTCTGGTTTCATGGTGAACATCTTCTTGGTGGCGGGCATCGGCTTCATGCTCTTCAGCTTGAATGCCAGATTGGCCCTTTTTGTGCTCATCCCTGTGCCGTTTGTGGTTCTGGGGACGTGGTTTTTCTGGCACACCATTTATCCTCGCTATTATCGTTTTTGGGACAGCCAGTCCAAGTTGGCCGCGCTGCTCAACGGCATGCTCTCTGGCATCCGCACCGTTAAGGCATTTGCCCAGGAGCGACGGGAGCAAAAGCGCTTCGACGGTGTTGCGGCCTACCTGCGCGACTCGCGGCGGGCGGTGGACAGAGGCTCGGCAACCTTCTTCCCCGTTTTCGGTTACGCCTTTAGCCTTGGGGGATTGATTGTATGGCTGGCCGGTGGCAGGAGCGTCATCGGGGGGCAGATCACGCTGGGCACGCTGATGGCCTTTTTCGGGTACCTGGGGATGTTCTATGGCCCCATTTCGGCGCTCACCATGTTTTCAAACTGGCTCACGGGCTTTTTGACTGCCGGACAGCGCATTTTTGAGGTGCTGGACGCGGATGTGACCCTGCGGCCGCCCGCGCACCCGAGGCGCGTGCGAGCCATTCGCGGCAGAATCGAGTTTCGCAATGTGACCTTTGGTTACGATCCTTATGATCCGGTCCTGGAGAACATCTCCCTGACCATCGAGCCCGGACAGCTGGTGGGCATCGTGGGCAAGAGCGGGTCGGGAAAGACCACCTTGGTAAACCTAATCTGTCGTTTCTACGACCCACAACAGGGTCAGATTCTCATCGACGGGGTCGACGTGCGGGAGATGTCCAACGAGGACCTTCGGCGGCATGTGGGCCTTGTGCTCCAGGAACCATTTCTGTTTCGCGCCACCATTGCCGAGAACATCGCCTACGGGCAGCCTGACGCCACGCCAGCCCAGATCATCGACGCTGCCAAGGCTGCCAACGCGCACAAGTTCATCATGCGCCAGCCTAGCGGCTACGACACTCGCCTCGGCGAGCGCGGGGCCGGGCTATCTGGAGGGGAGAAGCAGCGCATCAGCATTGCCCGTGCGCTGCTCTGCGACCCGAGCATCCTCATTCTCGATGAGGCAACTTCCAATGTGGACACCGAGTCAGAGCTGGCGATTCAAGAGGCGCTTGCGGTGCTGTGCCGGGGCAGAACCACAATCGCCATTGCCCATCGACTCTCCACACTCCGCGGGGCCGACGTTATCTACGTCCTGGAGGACGGCCGCATCGTGGAACAAGGCTCCCATGAGGAATTGATGCGCCAGGAAGGGCTGTACTATCGGCTGGTGATGATCCAGACAAGACTGACTAAGTTGGAGGCTTGAGCCGGCTTTGCCACTCCAGGAAAGTACGCGAAGATAGATGATGGGATCGGAAACGGAAAACCAACGGGCCAGCCTGCGTGATGTAGGGGTTCGGTACCTCACACCACAGAACGCGCACTTTTTCGTTGGCACGCTTGGCTCCTTGCACTGTATTGTGGAGGACCAGGAGGCTTACGCCAACGTGCACTGCTTGCTCGCTTTCCCGATTAGCTTCCCTCAGAGCTACATTTCGGTCTGGTACACGGACGAACAGGGCAGGGAGCATGAGATCGGGGTCATCGAGCGTCTGGAAGATTTTCCAGAAGAAGTACAGCGGCTCATTCGCGAGAGCCTCGGGCGGCAGTATTACGAGCACCGCATCCGTCGCATCTACGACGTGCGCTGGGAATACGGGCTCCTCTTTTTTGATGTAGAGACCGACCAGGGGCGGGCGCAGTTTAGCATGCGCTGGCAACATGAAAAAGCTTTGGAGTATGGGCAACACGGCAAAGTGCTGCTCGACACTTTCAACAACCGCTACGTGATTCCTTCCGTGCAAGAGTTGCCACCCTCCGATCGGAACAAGCTCATGCGTTTCATCTACTGGTGATCAGGGGCTTCGCTTGCAAGAAAACATGTCGAGAGCCTGCCTCGCGGAGTAGGTTACCTACCACAACAGTTCAGGAGGGGGGAGTTGATGGGCGCGGAGCTTTTTCCTGGGGGTGAGGCTCACGCTCCCAGCTTGCCGTGGAAGCTGACAAATTTCTTGCAAACATTGCGGAGTTGTGCTATATTACGCGCGCCAGTGACCGTTGTGCGTTGGCATGGACGTTGAATGGACATGAGAGCCGGTTTCCCGATAGACGACTACACGCCCTTTGGCTATTTGGACAATCCCGGTCACACGTGGAAGCTTAGCCGTGCCGGTCTGATCCGCCTCCCCGGTCCGCTAAGTGTCGCGTGGCACTTCCCGAACGTGCCTAATTGTAGTGCGGCGCTCTTGCTTCAGCTCGGTGTGCAGGTGGGACAAACGACTGCGATTGGCGGCGTGGCCCCCGATGCTCTGCCGGGAAAAGTGGCCTGTCCGTACCACAGCAAGAATCTTGTGTTGCATCGTCTGGTGCTCAACGAGATTGAGTTCACCGTGGAATTTGCCGTTGTGAGCGCCGATGTCCTTACTTGTCTATGCCGAGTGCGAAACAGGGCGGAGGGCCCGCTTCCGGCGACGGTGTTGGTTTTGGCAAGCGGGGTGTCGCTGCCAGATGCAGGTGGCCTATGGCAGTTTGGCACGGCAGAACCCCTCATTGGCCCCGAGGGGGCGTTAGTCGTGCGGAGCTTTGCTGAAGGACCTGCGTTCGCGGTGCAGCTCGTTCCAAAGAGTTCGGCTGTGGAGTATCTTTGCCCTGAGGATCGGCGGACGGAAGAGACGCTGGTCATGTGGCGCCATCTCTTTCCAAGCGCGAAAGACATAGACACTGTGGTTCGTGCCGCAGTAATGCACGTGCCTGTGCTGGTTCCGGCTGGGGCGCAGAAAGCGGTGGAAATCAGGGTGGCGCGAGGCTGGAGCGAAGGTCAACTGACCGGGACCCTGAAGCAAGCCGCCAGGTCCATGCGGTATGTTCTTGCCAAAAGAAGAGATGAGGATGCGGCCTTCTGGCAGGGCTGCCCGGAGTTGCTCGGCGACTGGCCCGGTCATTGGCGGCATGGGTGGGTGTACGACTGGGAGACGTTGCGCATGTGCGTGCGCAGGCCTGTGGGCGTTTTCCGCACCGAGTGGGACGGCATGCAGGTGCAGAAGCCGCGCGTGGTGCTCGCAGAGGCCGCGCTGGATAGCCTGCTGCTGAGCTACGCTGAGCCAGAACGTGCCGCAGAGGTGGTGCACGGTACCTTTGTCGATGCCCTTGCTGATAACGTCCCGTGCGCACGGGAGGACGGTTCGACGAACATGGTGGCCGCCGATGGGAGCGAATGCGGCACCTCGCCAGCCTGGTGTTTCCCGTTCTATTGCCTCGAAGTCATGTTCTGGCGCAGCGGCGACCGCTCGTGGATGCGAAAACTCTTGCCCCACATGGAGCGGTACCTGCGCTGGTGGCTCAGACACAGGTGCGACGAGCAAGGGTGGGCCTTCTACAAATGCAGTTGGGAGAGCGGGCAGGACTGCTCGGAAAAGTTCGGTATCGCCCAACCCACTGGAGGAGAAATAGTAGAACACCTCCGCCCGGTGGACTTGCAGGTGGGCCTTTACAGCGCACTGAGCACCGTGGGGCGACTGCGAAGAGCCTTGGGACTAACCGGGGGCCGCTGGCAGGCGCAGCAAAAGGGCTTTGCCGAACGCATTCAACAGATGTGGCACCATGACTGGTTCTGCGATTTCGATCGCCGTTTCGAGAGCTGGGTTCGGCCGGACGGCTACTGGGACATAACCAACCTTGCTCCGCTTTTGTGCGGCCTGGCTACCCAGGAACAGGTCAATGCACTTTTGCCCAAAATTCATTGGTTCCTGGAAAACCCTCGTTACTGGCTGGAATGGCCCTCGTTCTTTTTCATGTTCGCCGAAATCCTGTGGCAAATTGATCAATTGCGCGCTTTGAGTGGCTTGATCTGGGACACCGCCGAGCGCATCTACTCGCACAGCGACAGTCGTTCCTGGGATGGCCAAAGCCCAATTCCGGGGGTGGCAGCGGAATGCTGGGGACTGGAGGGGCCAAAAGGGACAGAGGGATACGGCTGGGGCGCCACATTGCCGCTGCACATCATCCGTGGGATGCTTGGGTGTAGGGAGCTCCTCGGTCAACAGCAGACTCTTGTCTTAAGCCCAGCGTTGCCAGAGGTACTGGTGGGAGCGGCCGGAGTGCGCGTGGGTGTGTCCAAGATGGGGTTTCGCCGCCACCGCTTCAGCCTTGTGTATGAGAGCCGGGCAGACGGCCGCCTTGGTGCAACGCTGGTCTTCGCTGCGTCCAGATCGCCAGTGCGAGCGGTTCGTGCAGCTGACGGCACTGAGGTGCAGTTCACGGTTCATAAATCGAAAGAAGGATGCGAAGTAACTTTCGAGCTAGAAAACTTTTGCAAGTACGAAGTGGAGTTGCGAGCGAGGTAGGAGTCGGTATGGGACAGGACACCGGAATGGAGTCAAAAGGAAAGAGCGTATTCGCGATTTCAGAGCAGGAGCTGAGCAAGCTGGATGCGGACAGGCGGAGTCTTGATCTTGCGGTTGTGCACCTGACCTTCGAGGGGATCCAAATTTTTGGCGGGGGCGTGTGCACGGTCACGAGGGGCCATCTGGAGGCGCTGGGGAACTTGCGCGACAAGCTCCGTCCCCGGGGCGTATTCCTCACACCCTATTTCTTGGAAATTGCCTATGCCCCGGACCATCCCCGCCGGGACCCTCGGTATGAAGAATACGCGCGCCGCAAGGTGGCGGACATGGGGGGCGAGATTGCCTATCTCACCAACTACAGCGTGGGCGACGAGCCTTTCACAAAGTGGGGGGTGAAGGATCTTGGTCCGGTGGAGAACTGGAAACACGCCTGCGCCTCAGGCGCGGCCCTTGCCTTGAACTATGCGCGCCGTCACCAGGCAGCTGTGATCTATTGCCACGATTGCGTCTATGCTTTGGCTGCACTCTACGCAGCCCTAGAAGCCGATGCCTATGGGGCCGATATTCGCGCTATCTACGTAGTGCACTCCACGGCCTTGACCCACGAATTGCCGCTTCCCAATCCGGATAGGCTGATGGCCGAATCGGTGGCTATGCACTGGCCGAAGGTGTCGCCCCGTGTGCGTATCGGCTACATCAGCGAGTTCATCCGCGGCCATCTGGTTGCGGACTATGGGGTGCGCCTCGAGCACACGGTGCCCACCGGCAATGGGCTGAATCCCGATGACCCCCACTTTCGCCTGCGCAGCGAAGAGGAGATCGTCGCCAAACTCCGCAACTACGGGATACCCCTGGACAAGCCCCTGATGGTAGCCTGGGGGCGAGCAGTGGCCTATAAGCGCTTTGACGTAGTGATGAAGGCCGCAGCACAATTGCAAGGGGCGGTGCACGCGGTAGTGATCGTTTCGCCCCGGTCGGAAGAACTCTTGCAACTGAAAGACCAACTTGGCCTGGACATGTCGCTCATCTTTGCTTTCGATGCCGAGCTTGTGGCATGCTTGCTGCAGTGGAAAAACACAGTGGCGGTACCTATTCTGGCTTACCTGGAGCCCTGTGGTCTGACACCGATGGAGGCCCGAATGCAGGCAAGAAGACAAGGGCCCCTGGTCATCACGTCGGATACCGGCGGACTGCCGGAGCAGATTGCGCATGGTGTTGATGGGTTTATCACTCGGCAGGATGACGCAGCACACGTCGCTGACACAGTCCGCACAATCATGGGCATGTCAGTCGGCGAAAAGGAAAAGATTCGCAAGGCGGGCTTTGAGCGGATTCTGCGGCAGTATACGTGGCGGAGCCAGATCTTAACCACCCTGGCCGCTCTTTGCCCACACGTCCGCCTCGTGGCAGAGGAGGTGCGCAACGAGTGTGTCCGCGAGGAGCTCCAGGCCCTGCAGTGACCTGGACCGAGGACACCTCCAGCGCTGGGGGGCAGGTTTTCACATCGAGGAGTGCAATTGGCTTGCCGCGGCGCGTCCTGCTCATAAAACTGCGCGCCATAGGCGATGTGGTGTTAGCTACGCCAGCGCTGGCGGAGGCCCGCAAGGCCTTTCCTACGGCTCAGATCGACTTTTTGACTGAGCCACCCTCGCGGCAGGTGCTGGAAGGCAATCCGCATCTGGACCACGTGCTGCTGCACGACCGCCGGGCCCCTTTTCTGGAGCGCGTGCGGCTGCTGGCGCACATCAGACGGCATCACTATGACCTGGTGGTCGATCTTTTTGGCAACCCGCGGAGCGCATTGATCACGTTTCTTTCGCGATCGCCGGTCAGGGTCGGGTTCGATTTTCGAGGGAGGAGGGCCGCTTACACTGTGCGCGTGCCTCCACGCGGGCACCTTGTGCATGAGGTGGAGTTCAACCTCGACGCACTGCGGGCCCTTGGGGTGTATCCGGAAAGGCCACGGTTGGAGTTCCCAGTGCCAGAGAGCGCTCGGGAGTACATCGCGGGCTTTCTGCAGCGTAATGGACTTGGCAACCGCGTGCTCGTGGGGCTGAACAACTCGGGTGGATGGCCGGCCAAGCGTTGGCTCCCTGAACGAGCGGCCGAACTGGCGCGTTGGCTGGTGGGCACCATGGGGGTCTCCGTGGTGGTCCTGTGGGGTCCAGGTGAAGAGGCTGCGGCTCGAGAAGTTGTAGCGCAAGCCGGTCCGGGGGTGTTCTTAGCACCGCCGACCGACCTTAAGCAGCTGGGGGCCTTGCTGGGCCGGCTTCGGCTGTTGGTGACCACCGACTCGGCGCCGATGCACATTGCGGCAGCAGTCGGCACGAAAGTGGTGGCGCTGTTTGGACCAACCAACCCCGCCCTTCAGGGCCCCTTTGGCCCCGGGCATGTGGTGGTGCAGAACGAGTCGTTACCCTGCCTGGGCTGCAATCGCACCACCTGCAGCGACGGGCGTTGCATGAGCGAGCTTTCTGTGGAAAAGGTGGCAGCTGCGTGCGAGCAGGCGCTCGCCATGGCGAAGGACAGATAGATGCCCAAAACGACCGAAAAAGGCCTTGTTCCGGTTTCGGTAGTGGTGATCACGAGGGATGAGGAGGAAAACATCGAGGAGTGTCTGCGCAGTGTGCAGTGGGCCGAGGACATAGTGGTCGTGGATGCGGAGAGCCGCGATCGCACTGCCGCGTTGGCCCGCAAGCTGGAGGCGCGCGTCTACGTCCGGCCCTGGCCAGGTTTCGCCGCGCAGAAGGCGTTCGCGCTTCTGCAGGCACGGCATGAGTGGGTGCTCAGCCTGGATGCCGACGAACGAGTCAGCGACCCTTTGCGGCAAGAGCTCGTTTCCCTCATGCAGCGGGGCCCGGAGTGCGACGGGTACCTCATCCCAAGGAGGAGCGCCTACCTGGGTAAATGGATCCGTCACTGTGGCTGGTATCCTGGCTACCAGTTGCGCTTTTTTCGAAAGAGCCGGGCGAGGGTCACCGAGACCCGCGTACACGAGGGCTTCGTAGTCCAGGGAAAGGTGGGATACTTGAAAGGTGACTTGTTGCACCGTTCCTACCGAGACCTCGAGCAGAACTTGGAGAAGCTCAATCGCTATTCCACCCTGGAGGCCCTGGATCGCACGCACACCGCAAGGGTGAGGTGGTGCCACTTTGTGCTTCACCCCTTCTCCGAGTTTCTGCGCAAGTTTGTGGCGCTCAAGGGGGCTTTGGACGGAGTGCACGGCTTGGTACTGTGCGCCATGTCGGCATTTCAGAAGATGGCACTCTACATGAAGATCTGGCAGATACAAAACAGGCAAGAGCTCCTGGACGCTTGCCGTCGGGCGGGAGCGCCATGCAATTCGCTGGAACTGGATGATTAAGATGCGCGTCTCAGTCATAACCATTACCCGCAATGAGGCGCACAACATTGCCGACTGTCTTAGGAGTGTGGCGTGGGCCGACGAACTCGTGGTGGTGGATGCTGAAAGCGATGATGGCACCGCAGAGATTGCGCGGGAGTTCACTGACAAGGTATACGTGGTGCCGTGGCGCGGGTATTCCGAAGCCAAGAGTTTCGCCCTGGAAAAGTGCACAGGCGACTGGGTTCTGTGGCTGGATGCGGACGAACGCGTACCTGGAGCATTGGCCGAAGAGATCCGTGAGGTGCTGGCGCGCGAACCTAAGGTCGAGGGCTATGAGATTCCCAGGCTTGCTTTCTTCCTGGGGCGGTGGATTCGCCACGGGGGGTGGTACCCGGGCTACGTGCTCCGCCTCTTCAAGCGTGGGTGTGGTCGATTCTCGGGCGATCCAGTGCATGAGGGAGTCCTCCTTCAAGGGCGCCGCGGCAGGTTGAAGAATCACCTTTTGCACTACACCGATCTGACATTGGAGCACTATTTGGACAAGCTGAATCGCTACACGACGTTGTCAGCCCAGTTGGCTGTCGCTCGTGGCAAGAAGGCCGGGCTATGGCTGATGCTTCTTCGCCCACTGCACACGTTCGCGAGAATGTACTTTTTCAAAGCCGGTTTCTTGGACGGCATTCAAGGGTTCATGCTTGCGCTTCTTTCGGCCGGGCATACGTTCACCAAGTACGCAAAGGTGTGGCATGCTGGCAGCCGAGCAAGTGCGGGGCAGGGGGTCGAAGAAATGGCATTAGGAGAGCCGTAGCGCGTAGGCGGTCTATCGACCCGTCCTACCGCTCGACGCATACATGAGGAACGAGAGGGGAGGCCAGAGATGGACTATTCGGTAGAAGAGCGCCAGGGGGTAAAGGTCGTTCGCCTGCACGAGAAACGACTGGACAGCCCTTTGGCGCCGAAGCTCAAGACAGAATTCCTTGTGCTACTTAGCCAGCCTCCTTACAAGATCGCCCTGGACCTGAGCGAGGTGGAGTATGCCGACAGCTCGGGCTTGGGTGCCCTTCTCCTGGGAGTCAGGCAGGCGCGGGACAAAGGTGGAAAGATGGTAGTGGTCAACCCACAGAAGCGGGTCGCCGACTTGATCCGGATCGCACATCTGGAAGAGATTCTGACGACGCTGGAAACGGAGCAGGAGGCCATTGCCTTGCTCAATTCGCTGGCCGACCCTTCATGAGGGAGTAGAGTCGGAAAAGCCATTTGAGTGAGGAGGTGCGTATGCCCATCTACGAGTACATCTGTGAGTCCTGTGGGAAGAAGGTAAGTCTGCTTGTCTTTGCTTCTGGAGGCGAAGAGAAGAAATGTCCAAAATGTGGTGGGACCGAGTTGCGTCGCATTATGTCCCGCTTTGCGGCGCCTTTGAGCGAAGAGGATCGTCTGGAACGACTTGCCGACCCCAGTGCGTGGAGTGGTCTTGACGAAAACGACCCTGCCAGCGTCGCGCGATTCGTGAAGAAGATGGGCAGCGCCCTCGGCGAGGACCTGGGTGAAGACATCGATGAGCTGGCCGATGAGGCTGCCCGCGAGGCCGAACAGGCAAAGAAGGGGGAGGGGGAGGAGGAACCACAGGAATTATGAAAGCCTCAAATCGGCCCCAGTTGGATGGGACCGCCGGGGGTAGGAGAGCAGTGGGCCGCGGGCGCTATGCGCCTGGGCCCGCGCCGGGGAGCGGGTAATCGTGTAATTCACCCTAACGAGGGAGCGCAGCCGGAGAGGTCGGCCGCGTTGACAAACTCACTCATCGTCTTGAGGGTCCTTTTCCGATCATTACTTAAGAATGAGTTAACATGTTTGCAATGATTTGGACAACAAAAAGAATGAGCAGAACGATTCCGCGTGGTACAGAATAGTACTTCCACGTCATTACCACAAATCCATAGTTCATCGACATATACAGTAAGACATATGGTGTCAATAGTTTCCAGTCCATTGTCGCTCGGAAGGGAATCCTCAAGACCCAGTCATACAGTGCTTCAATCGCCAGAAAGGCCAGAAAGATCCCCAGAAAGAGAGTGTATCGTGGCGTCTTGTGTTCCTTCTGGACTAGGAAAACGGCATAGATGGCTGGAATTGCTAATAGAAAATATATCCATCCAGTTTCTTGCAGAAGATCAAGATGATTCTCGCGAAGAAGAAAGATCGAAATCAGAACACCACTGTTCACAAGCCCTAGCGCAAAGTAGAATGGTTCAAGCATTGTGAAACTCCTCGATCAATTCGTTCGATCAAGCCTTTCCTCTTAGCCCAACGGCTTGTGCCTGAGCCCCCCGCTGAAAGTGGCGTCGGCTGTGGTCGCGTGTTAGGCGGCGTCAGTGTTCTCCTTGCTCGTCCCTCCATGTCTCAAAATCCACCACAACAACGTAAGGTGCGACCCGAACACGGTCATCAGCAACTGCAGGAAAGGCGAGATGACGATCATAAGAACCAGCCACCCAACGAAACTCGTCCGCGGGTCGTACAAGATAAGAGGAGCACCCAGCTTCTGCAGATCCGCAGCGGGGTCGAACAACATCCCAAGCCACGGACCCCATACCAAGATCATCCCGAGGAAAGTGAACCCAGAAGTCAACGCTGCCCCTGCCAATGTCTTGCTCAGAACCACCTTGGTGTCGAAGGGTCGAGCGGTTATTCTCCTGGCGATGTACCACCCGACTGGAAGACCGAGCAGAATGCAGAAGATCGGGACACCCATGCCGAGTCCCGCGCAGATGAGGTCAAGGAAGGCGAAGATCCCCAGCGCCCATCCGGTCTTTAGTGAGAGAAGCTTTCGCATATCTCCGCCTGTAGCAGATCT
>JAPDPR010000066.1 GCA_034506335.1 candidate division KSB1 bacterium | reverse complement strand
ACGGTCAATGCGGTGCTGAAGATTACCGAGCGCGCGTGGGAAAAATATGAGATTGTCTCCGACTTTCCTTTGACAATCAATGAGGAACCTGCCACAGGCAAGGGACGCCGCTCCGCCCGCGTGCTCACCGCCACAGGGGACTTGAACGGCGGCGGCGACCCTATAGAAATCGAAACCACCAACGGCAATATCCGCATTAGGAAGTTGCGCAAGCCATAGTCGACCTGCACCTCCGGGAGGCGGAGAAGCCTCCCGGAGGTGTCCTTGTACTTGGGGGCCGGGCGTTCACCCCTTTCATTCGACGCACTGCCGCTCTAAAACCACGGGGCACACGAGTTCCCTCAAAGCATTGCCCTCAGGCCGCCCTCCTTAGAATCCTCTGACTTCTCCCACCTCACAGTGGATGAAGACACTGCACGCCGATGGCCGCCCCGGTTGATAGAGGCCCCTGCCCTCTATTTCTCAAACCAGGCCGGGTCCACAGGCACGTTGACGCGCACCTCCTTGAACCGGGTCTCGGACTGCTTCCTGCCATCTACTCTCACGACCGAGCAGAATGGCACCCAGGCGTAGTTGGGGAGTTGCCGGTAGTCCGAAAGTTCCTCTTCGTGCTCGGCAGGGCCTTCTGCCCCCACCTCGCGGTAGATGGTCCCCACTGGCCTTAGGGTCTTTGCATCGGCAATGATGTGGAATGGCGCTCGCTCGTCCAAGACCAGCAGATCAATGGCGCGCGTGCCAGCAAAGTCTCGCTCGCCCAGATATTGGACCTTGTAGTCAGGCCAATGGCCCAAAACCCAAATCAGGTCCCGCGCCAGATTTGCTCTGTAGCTCTCCACCTGCGCCTGCGGCATAAGCTTGGCGCCCTGAGGGGTCTTGATCCACCCCTCTTCACCTTTGACCACCATAATCACCTGGCCCATGGGCGCAGTGAGTACCATCCGCACCCGGTCGGGGTAGACTACCAAGAGCTCCCCGCTCATGCTCATCTCACCTCCTGGGGTGGCAACCGTCAATTCCACTTCCGCCTGGAGGTTGGCAATCTTTTCCAACACGTCAGGACTGCCGCAGGCTTCGCTCACGAGCTCGATGAGGCGACGGCCCTGTTCAAGCGACAGAGGTGTGGGTGGCGGAAGCTTCTGGGGCGGTGCCGGGATGGTGATGTCGACGGTGTTCACCTTGCCCAGCACAGAAAGGGGCTCATCAAAGTCTTCCTGCTTGCCCACCACCAGTATGCGCACCTTGTCCGGATGGAGGTACTGGCTTGCCACCCGCGCCACGTCTGCCTTGCTCACCCTCTCCACACCCTGCCTGATGGACTCCATGAAATCAGGCGGGTAGCCGAAGTAGACGTAAGTGAGCAGCCGGTTGATGATCTTTGCCTTGGAGTCAAACTCAAAGACAAAGCCGTTCAAAAAGCTATCCTTCGCCCGGGCCAACTCCTCATCGGTCACCTCGGCGGTGCGCAACTTCTGTACTTCCTCCATGATGAGCCGGATAGCCTTCACCGTGCTCTGCGACTTCGTCTGGCAGCCGCAGCTGAACACGCCTGGGTGGTCGTACGCGGCCCCGTACCGGCCCCACACCGAATAAGCCAGCCCCTCATCGATCCGCACCCGCTTGAACAGCCGTTCCATGCTCAGGATTTCATTCATCACCACCAGCGCAGGATAGTCGGGGTTGTTTAGCACTCCACCGATGTGGCCTAGCATGATGTTAGCTTGATTGACATCTGGTTTGTGCACATAGTTGACGGAAAAGTCGTACTGGTAGTCCACTGTGGGCACGGGAGGTACGGGCTGGCCGCCTTGCTTCCAGCCAGCAAAGGCCTTTTCGATCTTCCGGCGCATCTCCTTGGCGGAAAAATCCCCCCACGCAGCCAACAGCACATTTTTCGGGAAAAAGAAGCGCTTGTGGAACGCGACAATGTCGTCTCTGGTGATGGCATCGATGGTGGCGTACTCTGGGTGGCGCGCGTAGGGGCTTGAGGTGCCGTAGATGAGCTTCTGAAACTCCCGCTCGGTGATCTGCAGCACGTCATCGTTGCGCCTGGCGATCGCCGAGCGTTGCTCGATCTTGGCCAGTTCGATCTTGTCCTCGGGGAAGAGAGGATTCTGGAAAAGATCGGCCACCACAGCCAGAAGGGTTTCGCTGTCCTCCTTGAAGGCAGAAGCAGAGAGATTGCCAAAACTCTCGGCGATGCTGGTCTCCACACTGGCACCAAGTTTTTCCAGCAGTCTATCCAGCTCGTCCCCGGGGAACCTGGTCGAGCCGCCGGTACGCAGCACCCTCCCAGTGAGGCTGGCCAACCCCACCTTTTCCGGAGGCTCATACACCGCGCCGGTGCGAATCATCGCGCGCAGGTCGATGGTGGGAAAGTCATGATCCTCCACCAAAAAGACGGTCATGCCGTTCTTCAAGGTGAAGCGTTCCACATGGGGCAAGGTGATCTGGCGGAGCGGTGGATATACGAATTGCTCCTTGGGTTTTTTTTGCCCTACCGCCCCCCCTGCTCCGACGCCCACCAGGAGCGCTACTACTGCAATGCGTACGAACAGGCTGTGCTTTCTCATGGTCTGTCCCTCTGCGCTAATGAACCTTATCCGTCCTGTTATTGCGCTGACCCTTTTTCTGGCACGATCTCGCCGATGGTGCGGTTGCGGGAGGTGAGGTAGGTGTTAGCCACGCGCTGCACGTCGGCAGCAGTGACGGCGTCCACACGCTTGAGCTGCTCGAAGGTAGCCCGCCAGTCGCCCAGAAGCACCTCTGCATTGGCCAACATCTCTGCCATGCCAGCATTCGATTTCATCTGGTCCAGCAAGTCTTTTTTGGTCATGCGCTTGTACTTGCTCAGCTCCTCGTCCGTGACCGGAGCACGTTTCAGCTTCTCAATCTCCTCATCGAGAACCTGCAGACACTCGGTAGATGTGTGATCTTTGGCAGGTACCGCGTAGAAGGCGATGAGATTGGGGTATTTTTGCCCGGGAAAGCCGTTAAAGCAGCCAGTCTGGATGGCGATCTTGCGGTTCTTCACCATCTCCTGGTACAGGCGGCTGGAGCGCCCTACGCCCACGATGTTGGCGAGGGCGTCCAGCGGGAAATGATCGTCGTGACGGATGGACGGTCGGTGGTAGCCCACCACAAGAATCGGTTCCGACTGCGCCACCACTTGCACGCGCCGCTCGCCCCACTGCTCCGGCTCCTCAGTGCGTGGCTCTTCCGGCTTGGGACCGCTGGGGATGCGCCCAAAATAGAGCTCTGCCAACCGGAACACCTCCTCAGGTTGCACGTCTCCAACGATCGCCACCACCATGTTGCTGGGGATGTAGTAAGTGCGGAAGTAGCTTTCCACATCCTTTCTCGTGACGCGTTGCAGGTCAGACATGTGGCCGATCACCGTGTGGTGGTAGGGGTGCGCCTTGAAGGCAGTGGCCAAAAAGTCCTCGGTGAGCTTGCCAATCGGGCGGGTCTCCAGGCTCAGGCGACGCTCTTCCATCACGACGTCGCGCTCCTTGTAGAACTCGCGAAAGACTGGATTCAAGAAACGGTCAGAAGTGATAGCCATCCAGAACTCCAGGCGGTTGGAAGGCAGGGAGTTGATGTACTGGGTTGCGTCATTGCTGGTGTAGGCATTGACGCTGCGGTCGCCCTCTTTGCGCAAGAGGTCGATGAATTCGTCGGTAACCACATAGCGTTTGGCTTCGGCCTCCAGGGCGGCAAACTGCTGGCGCAACACCGCAAGACGGGTGGAATCGGGGCGCGGGCGCCGCACCTCACGCTGCATCTCCTCATACACCGAATCCAGCCGCGCCAGGGCCACTGATTCCTGGGCATAGTCGGTAGTGCCGACCGTAGTGCTTCCTTTGAAGGCCATGTGTTCCAGGAGGTGGGAGATGCCGGTAATGCCGTAGGACTCGTTGGCGCTGCCTACGTCCGCGTACACATGAAAAGAGGCTACCGGAGCATCGTGCCGTTCCATGACGATGACCTTCATGCCGTTACTCAGCACTCTCTCCTTGACCTTGCCCTTCATGCCATCTAGCGACTGACCATGAATCAATACGGGCGCACACAGAGAGCTTATGCCGGCCAGCAAGGCCGCACGCCTTAGACGGGAAAGTCGCATGGTGTCTCCTCCTCGTGTGGTGTTCACCTGCTCTTCTCCATAAGAATGATCGTATTACGGCGGTGCATGAAGTCGTCGTAGACCTTCTTGTACGCCGCGTACTGCTCCACCCCCATGGTTTGTCGCTTGAGCGTGACCGTGCGCTTTTCCAGCACAGTCGGCTGTCCCTGTCCATCTGTACGAAACTCCACCGACCATCGGCCGAACTCGTTTTCTACAATAAGGGGAGCGGGAAGGTAACCCACCCTGTATCCGACTGGCAGGCGAAAGCGCCTTTCGCTCTCAAAGAGGCACTCTCGCTCAATATGAAAGGGGTTGCGGCGATCTTGGACCGTGGGCCGATATGGCGGGACTTGCAGGAATTCGAAGGCAATGGGAGGCAAGTGGCAGATTATCATCTCCCCTTCTGCAATCGCAAAGTCGGGAGCACGGTAGCTCCAGTCGAGCGCTGCCTCTCCATTGAGGTCTTTGAGGTCGGAAAGGGTCCGGCTCACAATCTGGGTGCCTTCGCCCACACCACTTGCCGCCCGCGCGAAAAACTGCTCTAGCTCCTTGGGCGTGAGGTCTTTGACGCGTGTTCTCAGCCGCCTGTCGAATACTCCCCCCAGCCTGAAGTGTTCCTCCCCAAGGAGGCTGCCGTCGTTGGCGAAGGAATATGAGCCGCGGAGGTGGCAACTGTTTGTTTCGGCATCGAATGCCGGCACTCTGACAAGTTCACCGCCTTGCTGGGTGAGCACCAGCGCCTGGGTTCCGTCGCCCCCGGGAAAGTAGCCGTAGCGACAGTCTTGTGCGAAGGGGTCAAGCCATAGCACCTTGCCTCCGTGCAGCCGCACGCGCACGTAAACGGCGTCGAACTGCTCCGGCGTGGGGAGCTCCTCAACCACTGGCGCGCCGTTCCTCTTGAGCAAGGCCACCTCTGCCTGCACACCAACGCTTTTCAGCAAGGCAGTCAGCAACGCTGCCTTGTCGCGCCAGTCTCCGTACATATTCTCCAGCACGCGCTCTGCCTGATGCGGGGCGTAACCCATGACCCCCAGCGGCAACTCCACGTTGCGCACCTGCCGCACCAGCCAGAGGTACACGGCCCGCACCTTCTCCTCCTCACCCTGCACTCCTGTGGTCAGATCCGCTGCCTTCGCCTGAACCGCAGGGGTAGGTTGCACCTTGTCCTCGAACTGCTCGCCCAGCCATCTCCCCAGCGCCTCCCATGAAGGACACGAAGTGTAAAGAAGCCGAGGCTCCAGCTCTGGCGGCATGAAGGGCTCCGGGATCAGCTGCGACACATTCTCCACTCGCCAGGTATAGGCCACCTTCTCGCCTCGCGCTGCGACCGTGGGCATGAGCTCTTGACCAATGGTGCGGTATGAAAAAGCGACGCCCTTTGGCACCACCACTGTGTACTCTTTGAGCATAACCGGCTCGTCGGTCTGCAGCGTGGTTAGACCCCAGAAGTAGCGCCTCCCCACCTCGCCGGGCCTGTGGAAAGTGCGCCGCTTTAGCTCCAAACACACGTTAGGTACCACCTCAGGGTAGGAGATGACCTTCTGGTGAAAATTGGCATATACGGCGGCATCGGCCAGCTCCGGTGGCGTAATGTCGTTGATGGCATCCTTCTCCACGGGTATCGGGGCCCCGAAGCGCTTGCGCGTCTGAGCAAGAAGCACCGTCATACTGTCGGTGCGCAGGTTGTAGGTGCGCTTGAGGTCGGCAAATTTGGTCTTGCCCCTGTCGCGCAGGATTTTGACCAGAAAATGTTCGCTGGTAGTGGCGCTGCCGTCCGGATTGATTTCGTGGACCACCTGATCCAACAGAATCACCGCGCCCGCCTCCGGAAAATCTGAGAAGCGCGGCGACTCACGCACCATCTTGCGAATGTCTTCGTCGCTGAATTCGGTTTGCGCTGTGAGCGTCGTCGCAGCACACAAGCCCAGCAGCGCAGCGCGTATGAGGTGCTCGAATGGTCTACCCATGAGTCATGCCCTTTCGCTAAGGCTCTCAGTGACTGCGCTCGAGGACAATTTCTCCCCTGGCAGCACGTTGTGCAATTCTCATCACACGCTTCAGTTGCAAATACTCTTCCGGCGAGTAGACCTTGCGTCGCATGGCTAGGGAGCTCGTGCATTGCACGCTCACTTCCCCATCCTCTTCACGCCCGGCACCTGATGCATACCGCACGCGAAAGCTCACTGCCGGTTCCTCGACTGTCACCTCCTGTGGAAGAGCTTTGATGCGGAAACCCTTTGGTACCGTCAACGTCTCTTCGCATACCGATGCCAATGTAGTCTGAAGGTTAAGCGGGTAGGTGCGCTGCGGCAGGTTGGCTTGACTCATGAACTGCCGGGTGAGAAGATCAAACGCCCCTCCTGCCAGCAAGTTCTTGACCAAGAGATAGCGGCCGGCTTGCAAAGCGAATTGCTCGGCTCGAACGACTATCTCGAGGCTCAACGGGCGATAAAGGTCCTCGGGGTCGCCGAAGGTCACTTCCTCCACCACCACTCCGGGGAGCTCGGTAGAGGCCAACTCCTGAAACACGTTCTTCAGGCGGGCAGGCGGGAGAGCCTTCACCACTTGCCGTAGTGCCAAGTCATAGATACCCTTGCCCTCGATATGGAGGCGACCGCGCATGGTGCCGTCCTCGGCCAGTTCCGTCTTTGCCGTGAAGCGACCGGCATTGTCCTCAGGCGGACTGTACGGGGTTCGCGCCAAGCTATCGCCAGCCGCCGTCAGCACCAAGGTCACCTGCTCCGCCTCGACCGACATGAGGAGGTCCATGCCGTTCTCCACCGTGGGATCGACGTAAGTATAGCCACCATGCTCCGGCACCGCGACAATGCCGTGGCTCCAGAATAGATTGGGGATGTCTGGGTACTGCTCGTAGCCTGCGGAGGTGTACACGACATGAGCCGGGATGCGCACCTCGCGGAGCATCGCGGTGAGAAGCACCGCCACGTCACGACAGACGCCGTACTTGGTTTCGTACGTCTTGGTCGCGGGTTTGGGGTCGTATCCGGTCTTCTTGCCCAATCCTACGCCCATGTAGCGCACCTTCTGGGCCACGAAATGATAGAGCGCCAGTAGCGTATCCTGCCTGGTAGTGCACCCCTGCACCAGGCGGTGAGTCTCCGCGCGGAGCGGCTCGTTCATGTCGATGTACTGCTCGTTGAGCTGGTAGCCCCAGCGCGAAATCTCTTGCCACGTGTCGATAGTAGAAGCCCAGACGCCCGGAACGATGTTGATAAGCGGCGGCATAGCAGGCTCGGCCACGAGGCGCGGCTGGTTGGTCGCCCACCAGCGGTAAGTGATCAGGCCCTCACGCTCAGTGCGTTCCACGTGCACGCTACCATGAGGGTCGTTCTGAATCTTGTAGCGCAAAGGAACCGAAGATGGACCGGTGACCACCAGCTCATCGTACATCACTGGGTCCGTTTCCTGGAAAAAGTACATACAGTCGAACTCGCCCGGGATGACTGCCCGGTGGCAGCTGTCCACAACGGCGTATTCGATCGCGTCGCCGACTTCCAGACCGGGGAAAGTGATGACCACCTGCCTCATGTCCGGCTCGTAGATGTTCATAGCCGCCACTTCCGGGATGGTCTGGTCTTTGATGTTCTCCTCAGGAACTTGAACAACCGTGCCATTAGGCTTCACCACTCGCGCCAGGTTCACATGGATGCGGTCGTACTTGCGGTAGTATTGGAAGCGCTGCTGGCCCTGCTGCCTTTTTCCTTGGTCGCTAAGAATCTTCCGTAGGCCATAGACCTTGGAGACGTAGGTGCCGTCCGCCTGGTAAACGTATTCCGTCTTCATCTCTACCAGAACCGAGTTTGCCTCTGGATGCTGTTGGACCCCTCCAGCCCTGGCGAGCTTGTCCATCACCTCGGGAGGAGCAATCTGTTGAGCGCGTGCCGAGTACCAGCCTGTGACCAGCGCAAGTACTATACCGACGCATGCCCTATGCACACCGCGCATCAATCTGCTCATGAGTGCCTCCGTGCAGTGCTCTATCCCGCCCGCGATTGGGTCCCAAGAGGCGGAGGTAACAGCAGCCCTCGAGCCTGGCGCCCTTCACTATACCCCTCTTCCTGCCTTCTTATTCTCGCGCGTTCACTATGGAAGGAGGAGTCTACGATGCCTTCATACGGACAAACTCAAGAGATGTTCCGCGTCAGGCAATTGACCAAGGCCTGTATTTTTCGCCACCCCAGCGGCCAAAGGTGCTCGAATGCCGCCCATTAGGCGGCAAAACCCCTGCAGGCTGAGAAACAGCCCCGACGGGAGCACGTCCCCGCGTGCGAGGATCGTCGCCAACACTGGATGGGAAGCGGCATACGCCTGAGCTCACGACGAAGGGCCCGTCCCTTGCTACTTGCGTTCCGCGGAGTAAGATAGTCATCGAGAGTCAGGCACGTCCTTTGCCGCCCGCGAGAGGAATCATCGCCCTTTCAGGTGTTCCGGCATCTTGGAGCAAAGCATCAGCAGGCGGGTTCTCCCCTTCCCTTTCCCCACCGCGATGGCAAAGGCCCCATCGAATGCAGAGCGCCCGGGCAGACCCCTTCTGCAAGGGTGGGTCGGCTCCCTAAGGACTGCACTCCCCGGCGTCCGGCGCAGAGGCTTGTGTCTCACCTAAAACGCGCCGCTCCTTACCCGCGGCACGGCGTTCACCGGAGCACGAGCAGCTTTGTGCTATCGCGCAGGGAATTCGCCTCTGCGCGCACTATGTAGACGCCGCTGGATACCGGCGTGCCCAGCAAGTCGCGGCCGTCCCATGTCTCGCGATACCGTCCTGCCTCACGTACCTCGTCCACTAGCACTCGGACCAGCCTGCCCGCAGCATTCACGACCATGACGCGCAGGCGAGCCCTCTCAGGCAACTCCACCAAAAAGGCAGTGGACTCGTTGCAGGGGTTGGGGAAAGGAGGCAGCACCCTAAACTTCACGGGCACGCCTGTAAAGCGCTCCTGGCCCTCCACCGCTGCTGGGAGCGCAAACCAGGCGAGCATTTTCTGAAGAAACTGCGTGGCGGTGCTCCTGGACGGCCCCCCGATCCCTTCGAAGCCAAAGGCGAGGTAAATGAGCTTGGCCCCGGTTGCTGGGTCGTGCCAGCGCACCGCTGCCGCCCCCTGTCCAGGAAGGTACTTCAGCATCATTACCGCGGGGCTCAGCGGGGCTACCACGTCGGGAGCGGTTTGATTACCTGCGCCGTATTGACCGCGCAGCGAGAGGACCATGCCTCCGGCCACCGGGTCTCCTGCCACACCCATCATCGTATAATCCGATGTGCCCGGCTTGACAAGCGTGCACTTTAAGTACCGCGCGCAGAAGGCCGAGTCTGCGGCACTGCCCCGGCCAAAAAGGTCCGAGGAGATGTTCTGGCCAGTGAGAATGAGGTGCCCGCCGTTGTCCAGATATTCGGCCACAAGCCCTTGTTCGTGGGCGGTGAGGGAAGTTGTGTCGTCATCACCGGTAAACCAGAGCACAGTTCTATAGGTGCCCAACAGCTGTGGCCCTGGAGGACCGTCCTTGGCCGCGTCCCAATAGTCAATGTAAAGACCAAGCTCGGCAAGTGCGCGCTGGTAGTAGCCCTCGTACGCTGCCCCGCCATCATCATCGAGGAGAAGAATCGGGGCCTGGCCCACGCCTACATGCAGAGTATCGTGCGCCACATGGCCATCGGCGCTCCATGCTCGCACCACAAATGGCACACGGCGCGCAGTGGCTGTGTCGCTGACCGTGAACACGAAGGGCCCCACCTCTGCCTCTTCCCTGTGCCAAAGGGAGTCGATGGCTGCCGTATCAGCGGATACAGTGATAGCGGGGTCTGCACAGAGGAGGGTGACCCGCACATCGTCGGCGTCTACGCCTCTGTTCACTATCCTCACGACCATCTCCACAACCTCGCCTGCCTCCGCGCGGCCGTTGTTGTTGCCCGAGTCGTGCACGACGGAAGCACCCTTTAGGCGCAGCAGGGGTGTGGTGGTGCACCTCACCTCCTTCAGCACCCAACCATCCGGGTCAATGAGGATCGTGTCCGGCCGCACCTCGGTGTCCCAGCAGAGTCTGAGGTTCCTCTCTTCGATCTGCGGGATCAGGTGATACTCGTAGGCGGAGCCTCCCTTGTGGCGCACCTCCATGTGCAGAGGCATGTGGAACAACGGGCCGACCTCTTGTTCCTGGTCAACGAACAGCCTCACCCGGTAGCGGGCGGAGTGGCCCTCGCCCCGGTCCTCGACTTTGTAGCCGTAATGGTACTCAGGGTGCCAGGGTTCGTACACCCACTCCTGGAAGAACCAACCGAGATCCCTTCCGCTCACATCTTCGCACACCTGGCGAAAGTCCTCAGTGGTTGCGTTGCCATAGGCGTGGCGCGCACGGTAAAGGCCCAGTATCTCCTTAAAAAGCGAATCACCCACCATGCCCCGGAGCATGTGGAGAATCCAGGCCCCCTTCCGATACACAACCAGGTCGAAAATCCCCATGGCGTTGGTCAAGTCGTAACGGTAGACCGGGTCTTTGTAGGCCAGGGCATTCAAATCCCCGTTCATATACTGGTGGTAGGCTTCTCGGCCGAAGTAGTACTCGGTGTACAACGCTTCGGCATAGGAAGCAAAACCTTCGTTCAACCAGCAATGATGCCAATTCTCCACGGTGACGCAGTCGCCCCACCACATGTGTGCCAACTCGTGCACGAAAACGTCGTCATTGGCGTGGGTGCCAGTGATGTAGGCGGGATGAATAGTGGTCATGGTCTGATGTTCCATCCCGCCAAAGATCATCTGGCATTCGGCCATTCCGTACTTTTCGTCCGCAAAGGGGTAGGGCCCAAACCACCGTTCGAATGCCATCATCGCGCGCGGGATTACGGAAAAGTCCTCTTGCGCCTTCGAGGCATCCCCTGGGTAGACGAAATACTGCAAAGGCACCGCGGTACCGTCAATGCTGGTATAGGAATCGGTGATGGTCGTGTAGCGCCCAGCGGTGATACAGATGAGGTAGGTGGCAATGGGGTGGGATTCCAGCCAGGTGTAGGTGGTGGTGCCGTCACTGTGGACTTCTTGTCTCAAGAGTCTGCCGTTGGAGGCCACTACCATGGACGCGGGAACGGTGACCACTAGCCTCACGCTGTCCGCTTTGTCGCCGGGGTAGTCGTTGCAGGGCATCCACAGGTACGCATGGTACGGGCAGCTGATGGTGTGCACGCTGGGGGCATTGGCAGCCCGAGCGAAGACCATGCCCAGTCCGCCGACATTGCGTGGCCGGCCGCCATAGGAGATGTTCACGCGACCCTCTTCGCCCGGCTCCATCGCCCGCTGAAGTTGGACGGTGAGGCGATCGCCTTCATGGGCGAAACCGGTGGCACTGCCGCCAACTGCGCTCACCGTCAGCGCCCCCGACAGGTCGAGTTGGATGGCCGTGAGCGCGGAGTCTCGGCTCACAAAGCCCACGGTGGCGACACCCTGTATCGTTTCAGTCGAAGGGTCAATTCGGATGTTGAGCTGGTAGTAGGTGACGTCATACGGCCGCTGGGCATAGGCACGTGGGAACCACGGAGAGACGGCAACCCACAGAGCGATTGATACCCACCCAAACGTACGGCGCATGGCCAGCCTCCTTTCTCCCCTTGCCTTTGTGTTTCGGCGTCCCCCCAGTCTACCACCGGCTGAGGTGGTCGATCAAGCTCCTGAACTCGCCCGGCTGGATGTCCGGCCTGAAGTAGACCTTTTTCATGTAATCCAGGGCGCCGGAGAGGCGCTCGAATTCCCGGAACAGGCGCCGGAACAGCGGGGCGGTTTGTCGCTCGGCAATCTCGTCCAGCTCACTCACCTCCAGATAGGCGAGCTCTCCCTGCTTCATGTAAAGGTCCAGGACTCCGATATTGGTGACATACTCACGGAAGATGCCGGTCATGAACATGGTATAGTCGCCCACGTGGCGGCGGATTTCACGCTCGTCGTTTGGGTTAAACTGAGGACTCTCCGGGTGGGCCCGAGCCTCGGCCTCCAAAAGCATCTCCACCACGGTGAGAACCTCTTTGCCGCCCCAGGCTTTTATGCGATAGAGGTTCTCAGTGCGGGCGAACCTGGTCAGCAAATCGGTCAGATACTCGCGCACCCCGTCGCCACGCAGCCCCAAGTCGACAAAGGTGCAGTACAGCCATTTGTCGAAGAAACGGCGTAGGGCCGAAAGTGACAACTCCCTTTGCCTGTCCATACATCGATTCCACACGCTTGCACCACGCTCTAAGGGACCAGGTGCTTCAGGTGCGCAGGAACCGCGTCACCTTTAGCAGCACAGCGCGGTTGGTGATCTCGTGTCCGTCTGGTCCTATCAAACGTCCATCATTTACCACCACGTAGAGATCGCTTCCAGAGCTGTATATCCATCGTACCAAGAAGTTACTTAGCAGCCTCTGCCGACCTTCATAACTGAGACGGTCATCATTCCATTGAACGTAGGCTTTGCAATAGAGTTCTGTGGAAAAGAAATAGAACAGGCGCATTCCAACTGTGTTGGTGCGGAACTGCTTCTCTGCCATGGAGATGAGGTTATGGTTGTAGTTGAGCATCACTTTGACGCGGGCAATGCTGGTGAGCTCGGCGCCAGTACCCACCTGCAGGCTGCGCCCTGTGTAGTAGTCGCCGACATGCACGTCGACCGACCCAGACAGGCCGCGCCCGCGGTCGGAGTTGGCCTCTACGTACGCGTCGTACCCGCTATAAGCTCCTCTCGGGACCAGGAACCCAGGGCGGACTTCCCAGTCTTCAGGCAACCATTCGTATTCTCGTTCCAGTCCCAGGTTGAGGCGGGCACTGTTTTGGAACCGGACGCCGAAAGAGGCCCCGAGGCCGCTATCCAGGAGTAGGCCTGTATGGTCGGTCCGCCAATCTGCGTTCACCTCGTAACTGAATTGGCGCACCAACGAGGCGTTGGCGGGGCGCGGAGAGTATTCGGCATGGAGCTGGGCCCGGCGGAAGTCACGGCGCCGCACGAAGCCCATCGCGGGGTCAAAGGCACCACCCACATCTTGCAAGCCGCCGCCAAAGGACCACAGGTCGCTGGCGTAGCGCACGTTCACTTCCGAGGCGGTTCTCCTGGAGAGCGCCTTGTGCCAGGGGCCCTCAGCGTCGGAGCCAAGCTCCCCGGCCAGCCATCCGCTTACTGTGAGATGGTCATTCAGCGGAAAGATGCCGTCGACGCCAAAGGCGTGCCCATATGCGGCCTGGCCAAACTCCTGCATGGAGGTCATCAAAACCCCCAGTGAAGCTCTGCTCATCAGGTCGCGACGCAGGCGCAACACTGCAAAGTTGGTGGGGGGAACTACCTGTCCATCACTCAGGCGCGTCCGCTCCGTGAGCACGTTCAAAGCACCCACCTGGTAGTCACCCACCTTCCCCACCACCTTTGCGCCACCCAGAATGGGAATTGCCGTCCCCTGCACCAGTCCAATGCGCCGGCTATAAAAGAGCTCCACGTTCCCGCCGCCTCGCCCTCGCCCACTGCCAAAGGAGAAGACATCACCCCCCTCAAGAAAGAAGTCGCGCTTCTCCGGGAAGTACAGCGAAAAGCGTGTGAGGTTGACTTGCTCCCGGTCTGCCTCCACTTGCGCAAAGTCAGGGTTCATAGTGAGGTCCACGACCAGGTTGGGCGAGAGGAGCACCTTCGCGTCCAGTCCCAGCGCCTGCCTCCGTAGGGTAGAAAAACCAGTCTGGGCATCCCGTTGTAATCCGCCTGCCACGTACGGTTTCAGGTCCACCGCTCCTCCGCCCTGCAGTCCTGCCAGACCGCGCAGAGTCCCCGCGTGGGACAGTCGAAAAAGTCCTGCCCACCCCACATCGCGAGGGACCAGCTGCCAATAGACGTATTCGTTCTTGCGTCGAATCGTACGGGCGAAATTGATGCCCCAGACTTGGGTGTCCTGCCTGGCAAACCGCAAGGTCTTCCACGGTATGGCGATCTCGGCAAACCAGCCGAGGCGGTTCACCTGCGCCCGGCAACGCCATATCCCGTCCCACGCGGGGTTGAAGTTTCGCCCCTCGTTGCTGAATACCGCATCACGCTTCGCGCCGTGTGGATTGACGACAAAGTAGAAGCCACTCCGCCGATCCCGGTAGGAGTCAATCACAATCTCAAAGTTGTCATCATCATCCAATTGGGTGTCCCGGAGCATCTCTCTCGCCACCACACGGTGGGGCTCGCTGTCGTAGCACTTGACGCCCAGATAGAGGTTTTCCTCGTCATAAAGGATCCCCACCTGAGTGGGCTCGCTGGCCGGTGCGCCCTCCGCGGGCTCGCGCTGGACAAACTCGCCTTGGAAGGGAAGCGCCTGCCAGACTGAGTCTTCGAGGGATCCGTCAATCTGGGGGCGCACGGGCGTCCTTACTGCATCGATGACACGGTGCTGTTCCGCAGCGCGATTGGCTCCCTTGCCCTCAGC
>JAPDPR010000065.1 GCA_034506335.1 candidate division KSB1 bacterium | reverse complement strand
CGACTCAAGACCTGCGTAATCGCCGCCGTCAACGTCGTCTTCCCATGATCCACATGCCCTATCGTCCCTATGTTCACGTGCGGCTTCTTCCGCTCAAACTTCGCCTTCGCCATCGCTCATCTCCTCCTGATTGCTCTCTCCCTGGTTCAGCTCCGGCAGGGACCCGCTCAGCGGGCCGCCGCGTAGTGACGGTACTCGCCCAACAGCTTCTCCGCGATTTCGTCCGGCGCCGGCTCGTAGCGCAGGAACTGCAGGGTGAAGATGGCCCTCCCCTGGGTCATGGAGCGCAGTTGCGTCGCGTAGCCAAAGGTCTCTGCAAGCGGGATAACCGCCTCGATGACCTGGCCGTCAGCGCGGGGAGTCATCGCCTTGATCTTGGCCCGCCGCATGCGCAGATCTCCCACAACGTCGCCCAGGTACTCTTCCGGCACCACCACTTCCAGCCTCATCAGCGGCTCAAGCAGCACCGGATCAGCACGACGGGCGCCATCCCGGAACGCCATCGAGGCTGCCACCTTGAACGCCACGTCCGAGGAGTCCACTTCGTGGTAGGAGCCATCCACCAGAGCCACCTTAATATCGACCATCGGGCTGCCGGTGAGCACCCCCTCACCCATGGCTTCTTTCACCCCATCGGCGATGGGCTTGATAAACTGCTTCGGGATGATGCCGCCCACGATCTTGCTTTCAAACTCAAACCCTTTGCCCGGCTCGTTCGGCTCCAACTCCAGCACCACATGTCCGTACTGCCCCCGCCCGCCACTCTGCTTGATGAACTTGCCCTCGCTGGTCACCTTGCGGCGAATGGTCTCGCGGTAACTGACCTGCGGCTTGCCGATCTTGGCGCCCACCTTGAATTCGCGCAACAGGCGGTCCGTCAGGATTTCCAGGTGCAGCTCGCCCATGCCAGAGATCAACGTCTGACCAGTCTCTGGATTGACCTTCACCTTGAAGGTGGGGTCTTCGTCGGCCAAACGGGCCAGAGAAGTGGACAAGCGCTCTTGGTCCGCTTTTGTCTTGGGCTCGATGGCGATGCTGATCACCGGCTCGGGGAAACGCATCGACTCCAGCACGATGGGCCTCCGCGGGTCGCATAGTGTCTCACCTGTCTTCGTGAGACGCAACCCAACTGCCGCACCAATGTTGCCGCAGGTAATCTCCTCCAGGTCCTCACGCTTGTTGGCCGCCATCTGCAAGATGCGCGACAGCCGCTCCCTCTTGCCCAGGTTGGCGTTCAACACCGTCGCCCCTGTTTGGATTTTTCCCGAATAAACCCGGAAGTAGGTCAAACGCCCCACATACGGGTCCGACATGACCTTGAACGCCAACGCCGCAAAGGGCTCATCTTCCGAGGGTTTGCGCACTTCCGTCTTGCCGATGTAAGGGTTCTCCCCTTGCACCGGCGGCAAATCAACTGGCGAGGGCAGGTAGCGCACCACCGCGTCTAGAAGGCGCTGAATGCCCTTGTTGCGCGCCGCCGAACCGCACAGCACCGGCACAATGCTCACGTCCAGGGTCGCCTTCCTCACCACGCTAATGATCTCCTCCTCGCCGATCTCCTTTCCCTCCAGGTATTTTTCCAAGAGGGTGTCGTCATAGTCGGAGATCGCCTCAAGGAGTTTGGTCCGGTAGTCGTTGGCGGTGGCCATCAAGTCCTTGGGTATCTCGAACTCATCCCACGTGCTGCCTAAGGTCTCCTCGCGGTAGGTGACCGCTTTCATGCGGATGAGGTCGATCAATCCGGTGAACATGTCCCCCTGGCCCATGGGGATCTGCACCGGGACCGGATTGGCACCGAGTCGTTCGCGGATCATGCGCACGGTATTGAAAAAGTCCGCCCCGATGCGATCCATCTTGTTGACAAAGGCGATGCGGGGGATGCGGTATTTGTCAGCCTGCCGCCACACCGTCTCCGACTGCGGCTCGACGCCACCCACGGCACAGAAGAGCGCCACCGCCCCATCCAGCACGCGCAAGGACCGCTCCACTTCTACGGTAAAGTCCACGTGCCCGGGCGTGTCGATAATGTTAATGCGATGACCACTCCACTCGCAGCTTATCGACGCGGCAGTGATGGTGATGCCTCGCTCCTTCTCCTGCTCCATCCAGTCCATGGTGGCAGCACCATCGTCCACCTCTCCAATGCGATGCACCTTGCCTGTGTAGAACAAGATGCGCTCGGTGGTGGTGGTCTTACCGGCATCGATGTGCGCCATGATGCCGATGTTGCGAATTTTTTCGATCGGGTATCGTGTTGACATGAAAAAAGTCCACCAATTCCGGAGCGACTTTTTCAATCGCTCGCTAAGAGCTCGGAGGACGACGGCACGCCAGAGACTTTGTCGATTCCCTTTTAGCTACTGCGTCCTACTCGAGGTTGTCACAAGCTTATGCACACCCGCTGAAGGGCGGGCGAACTATTCTGACTCCAGGCTGAGGCCTGGGATGAACCTACCAGCGGAAGTGAGCAAATGCCTTGTTGGCTTCCGCCATTTTGTGGGTATCCTCACGCTTCTTGATAGAGGCACCCTCGTTCTTGGAAGCGGCGATCAACTCTGCCGCCAACTTTTCGGCCATGGTCTTTTCGGAACGGGCGCGCGCATTGCTGATGATCCACCGGATGGCAAGGCTCTGCCGGCGTTCCGGTCGTACTTCCACCGGCACCTGGTAGGTTGCTCCGCCTACCCGCCGGGACTTGACCTCCAACAGCGGCTTGACGTTTTCCACCGCCTTCTCAAAGACCTCCAGGCCGTTCTGCCCTGTCTTCTTCTCGATGATCTCGATGGCACGGTAGAAGATGGTCTCTGCCAGACTCTTCTTGCCGCGCCTCATAATGCTATTGATGAACTTGGTGACCAGCACCGACTGGTACTTCGGGTCTGGGAGCACCTCACGTTTAATAGGCCGCTTTCTCCTCGGCATCTTCCACTCTCACGGTTCGTCGTGCTTGCCTGTCACTTCTTGGGGCGCTTGGTCCCGTACTTGGAGCGACCCTGCATGCGGTCGTTAACGCCTCCCGTGTCGAACTTCCCACGAATGATGTGGTAACGCACTCCGGGGAGGTCCTTCACTCGCCCACCCCTGATGAGAACAATGGAGTGTTCCTGCAGGTTGTGCCCCTCACCCGGGATGTAGGCAGTTACCTCGTAGCCGTTGGTCAAGCGCACGCGGGCCACTTTCCGCATGGCGGAGTTGGGCTTTTTCGGCGTCGTCGTGTAGACGCGTGTACAAACCCCTCGCCGCTGCGGGGAACCCGTCAGGGCTGGTGCCTTGCTTTTGGCCACCAAGCGCTGCCTCCCATGGCGCACCAGCTGATTAATCGTCGGCAAGCTTCCTCCTCTCTGTTGTTTCCGCGAACGGCAAATATATACAAACGGCGCGCGAAATCCAACTATTTTTTCGCTTTGAAGCGCCTTGAGTGTCACTCCTATTCGGAGGCGGCAGCTTCCGCCGCTACCTGTTCCCCTGCCTCCTCACTCGGTGCGAATACGCGAATGTCACGGTATCGGGCCAGGCCCGTTCCGGCGGGGATGAGGTTGCCCATCACCACGTTCTCCTTCAGGCCCAGCAGGCGATCGACCTTCCCTTCCACGGAAGCATCGGCCAGCACCCTCGTGGTCTCTTGGAACGAAGCGGCCGAGATGAAGCTTTCCGTGGACAGCGAGGCCTTTGTGATACCCAGCAGGAGCGGCTCAAAAGTAGCGGGCTGGGCAGGTCGCGCCTCCGGTACTTTCTTGCCGTCCTTTTCCAGCGCCGCGCAGACCTCCCTGAACTCGTTGATGTTCACCCGCTGCCCAGCACGCCAATGTGAGTCGCCGGGTGCGGTGATAACCACCTGCTCTTTGACCCGATCGTTCTCCCGCAAGAAAGTCAGTCGGTCAACCTGGTCACCCTCCAGATAGTCGGTATCACCAGGGTCCCCGATGCGGACCTTCTGCAGCATCTGGCGCACAATGATCTCGATGTGCTTGTCATTGATGCGGACGCCCTGGAGGCGATAGACCTCCTGGATCTCGTTGAGCAGGTACTCCTGCACCTTGTTGGCGCCCATGATGGCAAGAATATCGTGCGGCGCCACCGCGCCTTCAGAGAGCTTGTCACCCGCGCGCACCCTGTCCCCCTCGTGCACTAACACGTGCTTTCCGTACGGGATCGTGTAGGTGCGCTGGTCGTGCCCATCCTCGGAGGTCACCGTGATTCTACGCACACCACGCTTGATTTCGCCAAAGCTGACGATACCATCGATTTCGCTCACCACCGCCGGCTCCTTGGGGCGCCGCGCTTCGAAGAGCTCGGCCACCCGCGGCAAACCGCCAGTGATGTCCCTCGTCTTGGCAATCTCGCGCGGCAACTTAGCCAGCACTTGCCCCGCTTTG
The DNA here is from genome assembly GCA_034506335.1 of candidate division KSB1 bacterium. NCBI lineage: Bacteria > Pseudomonadati > Candidatus Zhuqueibacterota bacterium. Next base: position 10,789 of record JAPDPR010000065.1, on the reverse strand, counting down.
ACCTGCTGTCCGTCGTGCACTTGCAAGAACGCCCGCACCGGCATGTGGTAGCGCCCCAACACCTTCCCCTTGGCGTCCACCACCAGAATCTGCGGATTGAGATTGCGGTTGCGCGCCTCGACGATCACCCCCTGCTTGAGACCCGTGGTCTCGTCGAGTTCCTCTCGGTAGGTGACGTTCTCCTTGATATCCTCAAACCGGACGGTGCCAGTGTGCGTGGAAATAATGCTCGCCGTGTATGGGTCCCACGTGAAGAGTGTCTCGCCCTTTCCCACCGCCTTGCCATCTTGCTTGAGAATAATGGCACCGTAGGGGACGGTGTACTTTTCCACCACACGATTGTTCTCGTCGACGATATTGATCCGGCCGGTGCGCGAGACGCACACAGTAGACCCATCTTCCTGCGGAATAGACTTGACGTTTTCGTACTGCACAGTCCCAGCGCGTTTGGTGACCACGCTGCTCTGGGCGGCGATTCGTGAAGCCGTTCCGCCGATGTGGAACGTCCGCAGCGTGAGTTGTGTACCTGGCTCGCCAATGGATTGGGCGGCCATGACGCCCACCGCCTCCCCCAATTGGACCATATGACCGGTTGCCAGGTTACGGCCGTAGCACATGGCACAGACTCCACGCGGCGCTTCGCACGTAAGCACCGAACGGATGCTCACCTCGTCTATCCCTGCATCGACGATGGCCTGTCCCAGTTCCTCATCGATCATCTGCCCTGCGGAAACCATGACCTCGCCGGTGTCGGGGTGGTACACGTCTTCGGCTGCCACCCGTCCCACGATGCGGTCAATCAACGGTTCGATGACCTCTTCCCCCTCCTTAAGGGCGCCGGTGCGCACACCCATAATGGTGCCGCAGTCCTTCATGGTCACCACCACATCGTTGGCCACGTCCACCAGGCGCCGCGTCAGGTAGCCGGCGTCGGCGGTCTTCAGCGCCGTATCCGCAAGACCTTTCCGCGCCCCGTGCGTCGAGATGAAGTACTCCAATACCGACAGTCCCTCACGGAAATTCGCAGTGATCGGGTTTTCGATGATCTCGCCCATCTGGCCGACCATCTTCTTCTGCGGCTTGGCCATCAACCCGCGCATGCCCGCCAGCTGGCGGATCTGGTCCTGAGAGCCACGGGCTCCCGAGTCGGCCATCATGAAGATGGGGTTGAAGCCATCTTTATCCGCCTGCAGCCCCTCGAACATCTTCTCGGTCACTTCGTTGGTGGCATGCGTCCAGATGTCGATGGTGCGGTTGTAACGCTCGCCATCCGTGATGACACCGCGCTCGTAATTCTTCTGGATGGCCTCCACCTCGCGAGTTGCGCGCTCCAAGATCTCCTGCTTCTGGGGCGGGATGAGCACGTCGCTCATCCCCACCGTAGCGCCGGAAATCATCGCGTAGTGGAATCCCAGATCCTTGAGCTTGTCCAGGAACTCCACAGTGCGGACATTCCCAAGCCGTCGGAAGCAGTCGTAAACAATCTGCTCAATGCGCTTCTTCGTCAAGAGTTCATTGTAGAAGCCCAACTCGCGCGGCACACATTGGTTAAAGATCACCCGCCCCGTCGTCGTCTCGATAATGCGGCCGTCCAAGCGCACCTTGATGCGGGCATGGAGACCCACCACGCCATTGTTGTGGGCGATGATCACTTCGTCCGGCGACGAGAAAAGCATCCCTTCGCCCTTATCACCGAGCTTGACCTTGGTCAGATAGTAGATGCCCAGCACGATGTCCTGGCTGGGGATGGCCAAAGGCCTGCCGCTGGCCGGAGACAAGATGCTGTGGCTGGACAGCATCAGAAGCTTCGCCTCAATCTGAGCGTAGTACGAGAGCGGCACGTGCACTGCCATCTGGTCGCCGTCAAAGTCGGCGTTGAAGGCAGCACAGACCAGCGGGTGAATCTGGATGGCCTTCCCCTCGATGAGCAAGGGCTGGAAGGCCTGGATGCCGAGACGGTGCAACGTGGGCGCGCGGTTAAGCATCACCGGATGGTCCTGGATAATCTCCTCCAGGATAGCCCACACCTCGGCACCTCGGCGGTCCACCACCTTCTTCGCGCTCTTGACCGTCTTGACCATGCCGCGCTCAACCAGCTTCCTGATGATGAACGGCTTAAAGAGCTCCAGGGCCATCTCCTTAGGCAAGCCGCATTCATGGAGCTTCAGCTCCGGCCCCACCACGATGACCGAACGGCCGGAATAGTCGATGCGCTTGCCCAACAAGTTCTGTCGGAATCGACCCTGCTTGCCGCGCAGCATGTCGGACAACGATTTCAGGGCCCGGTTGCTGTCGCCACGCACTGCCGAGGCCTTACGACTGTTGTCGAACAGCGAGTCCACTGCCTCCTGCAGCATGCGCTTCTCGTTGCGCAGAATGACCTCAGGAGCCTTGATCTCCAGCAACTTCTTGAGGCGGTTGTTGCGAATGATGACTCGCCGATACAGGTCGTTAAGGTCCGAGGTGGCAAACCGACCGCCCTCCAGCGGCACCAGCGGACGCAATTCCGGCGGGATGACCGGAATGACCGTCATCACCATCCACTCCGGCTTGTTCTCGTGCCCATTGAGGCCACTGCGCCGGAACGCCTCGATCACTTTGAGCCGCTTCAGGCAATCCGCCTTGCGCTGCAGAGCCGTCTCGGTCTTGACCTGGTAGCGGAGCTCCTCCGAAAGCTTCTCGATGTCCACCCGCTTAAGCAAATCCAAGATGGCCTCGCCGCCGATCTTGGCGACAAAGCGGTCTTCCTCATTCTCCGTCTGGACCAGCTCCGGGTACTCGTTGATGATGCGCAGATACTCTTCCTCTGAGATCAGCTCTTTGGCGCGCAGGCCACTCCTCCCAGGCTGGATTACCACGTAGGACTCGTAGTAGATGATCTTCTCCAGCTCCTTGATGCTCATGTCGAGCAAGTAGCCGATCTTAGAGGGGATGGAGCGCCAATACCAGATGTGCACCACCGGCACTGCCAGCGTGATGTGCCCCATGCGCTCGCGGCGTACGCTCTTCTGCGTGACCTCGACCCCGCAGCGGTCACACACAATCCCTTTGTAGCGCACGCGCTTGTACTTGCCACAATGGCACTCCCAGTCCCGCACCGGGCCAAAAATCTTTTCGCAGAAAAGCCCATCCTTCTCCGGCTTGAAAGAGCGATAGTTGATGGTCTCCGGCTTGGTGACCTCGCCGTACGACCGCTCCAGAATCTTGTCCGGAGAGGCAAGGCCGATCGAGATTCCCGTAAACTGCCCCCTTCCTATTGCATCTTGTCTGGTCGTGAGCACCAAACTTTGCACCTCCGCAAGATGCTCTAACCCTGAATCACGGGTTTACCATCAACGGGCTTCATCCCCTGAGAGCCCTTCTTGCGCACCGCCCACTGAGGCATCCTGCCATCGATGAGCTCCACATCCAGACCCAGGCCCTGCAGCTCGCGAATCAGCACGTTGAAAGATTCCGGCAGACCTGGCTCTGGCAAGTTGTCGCCCTTGACGATCGCCTCATAGACCTTTGAACGGCCGCGCACGTCGTCGGACTTGACGGTCAGGATCTCTTGCAGCGTATGTGCCGCGCCGTAGGCCTCCAGGGCCCACACTTCCATCTCGCCGAACCGCTGGCCACCAAACTGGGCCTTGCCTCCTAAAGGCTGCTGAGTAATGAGCGAGTACGGCCCGATGGAGCGGGCGTGAATCTTGTCCTCCACCAGGTGCGACAACTTCATCAGATACATATAACCAACCGTCACCGGCTGGTCAAACGGCTCGCCGGTTCGCCCGTCGTAAAGGATCGTCTTCCCGTCGGGCGGAAGTCCGGCCTTTTTCAGCTCTTCGACGACTTCCTCATACGTCGCCCCATCAAACACTGGCGAGGCGTACAGCTGATTGAGTTTGGCCGCCGCCCAGCCAAGGTTACATTCCAAAATCTGGCCCAAATTCATACGCGACGGAACGCCGAGAGGATTGAGCACCACGTCTACAGGCGTGCCGTCGGGCAGGAAAGGCATATCTTCTACCGGCACAATCTTGGACACCACGCCCTTGTTGCCGTGCCGGCCCGCCATCTTGTCGCCCACTGAAAGTTTGCGCTTCTTGGCGACGTAGACCTTGGCCAATTGTACGATACCGGGCGGGAGCTCATCACCCATCGTCAGCTTCAGCTTGCGCTGCTCAAATTCCTGCTCGATGGCCTCCATTCGCTGCTGGTAGCGGCGAATGATCTCGCGCGCCAGCTGGTTTGCCTCCGGGTCATCCGTGACCTCGGCTTGAAAGTTCACGCGCTCAAAATCCACTCGCGCCAAGTTGCCGTCGGCCTTAAGCACAGTCTTGGCCTTTATCAACGCCTTATCGGTCTGGATGTCGCGCACAACCTGTGCGGTCTTGCCGTCTAACACCTTGGTCAGCTTCTCATCGCGCAGACGACGAGCCTTTTGCTCCTCCTCCTGGCGCCAGAGGGTGAGCTCGTCGAGCATTTTCTTCTCTTGCTTCTTGCTCTTCGCGTCTTTTTTCTTCCGCGTGAACAGACGCGTGTTAATGACGATGCCCTTCACGCCCGGCGGTACCTTGAGCGAAGCATCCTTCACGTCGCCTGCCTTCTCCCCGAAGATGGCTTTCAGCAGTTTCTCTTCCGGGGTCGGGTCGGTTTCGCCTTTGGGGGTCACCTTGCCGACGAGGATGTCCCCCGCCTGCACCTCAGCCCCGACGCGCACCACGCCGTTTTCGTCCAGGTCCTTTGTGGCGTCTTCGCTGACGTTGGGGATCTCGCGGGTCAGCTCTTCCTCGCCCCGCTTGGTGTCGCGCACCTGCAGGTCAAACTCTTCGATGTGCAGCGACGTGAAAATGTCCTCCCGCACAATGCGTTCGGACACGATGATTGCGTCTTCAAAGTTGTAGCCACGCCAAGGCACAAACGCCACCAACACATTGCGGCCAAGTGCCAGCTCACCGCGATCGGTAGCAAAGCCATCGGCCAACACCTGATTCTTGCTCACGCGCTGCCCCTGGGTGACCAGAGGTCGCTGGTTGATGCAAGTGTCTTGGTTGGTGCGCATGAACTTGGTCAGGTGGTAGACCCGACGGCTACGGTCCTCAAAGTCCAAAAGCTCCTCCACTGCGCTCTTCGGGTCAGTCGGAGGATCCACGCGGATGACGATGTGGTCGGCGTCGACTTCTTCGACGACCCCATCCACGTCGGACACGATCAGGGCTCGCGAGTCCCGGGCCACTTTAGCCTCAAGTCCCGTGCCGACCAGAGGGAGTTCCGGCCGGAGCAAGGGTACCGCCTGCCGCTGCATGTTGGAGCCCATGAGGGCGCGGTTGGCGTCGTCGTGTTCCAGGAACGGGATGAGCGCCGCGGCCGCCGAAACCGTCTGCGTGGGTGACACATCCATGTAGCTGACCTGCTCGGGAGCCACCACCGGAAAGTCACCCCGCAGCCGGGCTTTCACCCTATCCTGAAGAAAACGGCCATCCTTGTCCAACGGCGCATTCGCCTGCGCCACGATTTGGTTCTCTTCCTCATCCGCAGCCAGGTAGACGATCTCGTCGGTGACGCGACCATTGACCACCTTTCGATAGGGCGTCTCGATAAACCCAAGCTCATTGAGCCGCCCGTAGGTGGTGAGCGAGGAAATCAAGCCAATGTTGGGGCCTTCCGGCGTCTCAATGGGGCAGAGGCGTCCGTAATGCGTGTAGTGGACGTCGCGCACCTCGAAGCCGGCGCGCTCCCTGGTCAGACCGCCCGGACCCAAGGCAGACAAGCGGCGCTTGTGGGTCAGCTCAGCCAGCGGGTTAGTCTGATCCATGAACTGAGAGAGCTGGCTGGTGCCAAAGAAGGTGTTGATGACCGAAAGGATGGTACGGGCGTTCACCAGGTCTTGGGGGGTGAGGTTCTCGCTCTCCCGCAGGTTCATGCGCTCCTTGATCGTGCGCGCCATGCGCGAGAGCCCCACGCTCATCTGCTGCGCCAGCTGTTCGCCTACAGTCCGCACCCGACGGTTGCCAAGGTGGTCGATATCGTCTGCCTCGCGCGTCCCTTCGCGCAGATCCACCAAGTACTTGATGATAGCGACGATATCCTCCTTGGTGAGCACCGTCACGTCCAGAGGGATGTCCAGACCCAGCTTCTTGTTCAGCCGGTAACGCCCCACCCTGCCCAGGTCGTAACGCTTCGGGTTGAAGAAGAGACGTTCCACAAGCCCGCGTGCCGCCTCCAGATCTGGCGGTTCGCCGGCCCGCAACTGGCGATAAATGGTCTCTAAAGCATCTTCCTCACTCCGCGCCGTGTCCTTGCGAAGGGTGTTGCTGATGATCTCCGGGCCAGAAGGGCCCTCCGGACGAAGCAAACGCACCTTCTCGATGCTGGACCGGTCCAGTTGGGCAATAGTGTCCTCGGTCAGCTCCTGGTCCCTCTCGCACAAGAGCTCGCCACTCTCTCTGTCGACAATGTCCTCCAGGGCAATGTGGTGGAGATATGGCCGCAATTGGTCTGCCTTGGCGGGCACCTCCACGCTCAGGTCAAAGAGGCTCAGGAGCTCGCTGTCGGTAGAGTAGCCAATGGCGCGCAATAGGGTGGTGACCGGGAACTTCTTGCGGCGGTCGATGTACACGTACATCACGTCATTGATGTCGGTGGTGAACTCCACCCACGAGCCGCGCAAGGGGATAACACGGGCACTGTACAGCTTCTGGCCGTTCGGATGCCGAAGTTCGTCAAAGAACACGCCAGGCGAACGGTGCAGTTGACTGACCACAATCCGTTCGGCACCGTTGATGATGAAGGTGCCGCGCTCGGTCATGTAGGGGATGTTGCCGAGATAGACCACCTGCTCAATGGTCTCGGTATAGGAATCCTTGTCCCCGTACTCGTCCTTGATGGAAAGGCGAAGCTTGGCCTTGAGGGGGACGGCGTAGGTCACCCCACGCTCCTGGCACTCTTGGACCGTGTAGCGAGGCCTTTCGACGTAGTACTCCACAAAGTCCAGCCGAAAGTTCTCACGGCTATCCACGATGGGGAAGACCGATTGGAACACCGCCTGCAGCCCCTGATTCAGACGCTTGTCAGGGGGCACGTTCGGCTGCAAGAACTCATCGAAAGACTTGAGCTGGACGTCCAAGAGGTCAGGCAGCTCAATGGCCGATGAGATTTTCGAGAAAGATTTTCTCGCTATCTGCGCAACGTTCGCCAAGGAAGTCACTTCCTTTCGCTTCAAAAACCGCAAAGTCAAACCGGGCAAGAGCCGGAGTCTTAGCCCCACCCAGGCTCAGGTCTACTTCAGCACGACCGTAGCGCCAGCTTCTTCCAGTTTGGCTTTGATTTCGTTTGCCTCCTCTTTGGAGACCCCTTCCTTGATGGGGGCCGGTGCGCCCTCGACCAGGTCCTTTGCCTCCTTGAGGCCCAGGTTGGTCAGCTGGCGTACGACTTTGATCACCTGGATCTTCTGAGCACCGGCAGACTGCAAGATGACGGAGAACTCGGACTTTTCTTCCGCAGCAGCCCCAGCCGGCCCAGCAGCGGGTGCGCCAGCCACAGGCGCAGCAGCCACCACCGGCGCTGCGGCGGTGACGCCAAACCGTTCCTCCAGAGCCTTCACTAACTGTGCCAGCTCCAGCACGGTGAGGCCTTCCACCGCCTTGATCACTGCCTCAATTTTCCCATCGCCACCCTTGGTCGCTACTGTCTCTGTCCCTGCCTGGGCAGATTTCTCTTCCGCCATGTTCTTTCCTCCAGAATTACCCATTAGAGCGAGGTTTGCCCTTCCTTTTGGGCACGGATAGCATCCAACACCCTGACGAATTGCGCCAGCACACCGTTGAGGGTGTAGACCAACCTTGTCAGGGGCGCATTCATGGTGCCGAGCAGCCGTGCCACCATCACGTTGCGCGGAGGAAGGTTACAAATCTCGTCCACACGTGACGCATCAATCAACTCGCCTTCGTACACGATGGCCTTAATGGCCAGCTTGTTCTTTTTCTGCGCAAAATCGCGAAGAACCCGGGCGGGCACACCGGGGTCATCGAAGCTCAAGGCGAACGCCGTGGGGCCCGTTAGGTGAGGAAGCAGAGCCTCATACCCTGCCTGTCTCACCGAACGCCGCGCTAGTGTATTCTTGACTACCCTGTACTGTACGTTCGCGTCGCGCAGGGTCTTGCGCAGCTCAGTCACCTCCTCCACATTCAGCCCGGAAAAGTCGGTGACGTAGATCCCGCGCGCCCGTGTCAACCCCTCACTGACCTCAGCGACCACCCGTTCTTTCTCTGGTCTTGCCATTACTTTTCCTCACACCTCTGCGCATACATCTGTCGTCGGCCTGGGGTCACGCGCGTACTTCATCCAACAATGCGCTCCGATCCACCTTGATGCCTGGGCCCATGGTGCTGGACAAGGTGACGCTCCGCACGTATTGCCCCTTCGCCGTAGGCGGCTTCAGACGCACCACCGCCTCCATAAAGGCCTTCACATTCTCAGCAAGCTTCTCGGCCGGGAAAGACGCCTTCCCCAAGGGCACGTGCAGAATGCCATACTTATCCACGCGGAAATCGACCTTGCCGGCCTTGATTTCTCTCACCGCCTCTGCCACGTTAAAGGTCACGGTGCCACTCTTCGGGTTGGGCATCAGGCCACGGGGCCCGAGGATCTTGCCCAGCTTGCCCACCTGGCTCATCACGTCCGGCGTTGCTACCACCGCGTCAAATTCGAGCCAACCCGCCTGAATCTTCTCCAGGTACTCGTCCAGCCCCACGTAGTCAGCGCCTGCTTCTAACGCCTCCTTCTCTTTGTCGCCTTTGGTCAGGACCAATACCCGCTTGGTCTTGCCCAGGCCATGGGGCAGCGTCACCGAGCCGCGCACCATCTGGTCCGCATGACGCGGGTCCACGCCCAGACGGACGCTAATCTCCACCGTCTCATCGAACTTTGCCGTAGCGGCCTCCTTGACCAGTTTCACCGCCTCGGCCAGGGTGTACTGCTTAGACGGATCCCGTTTGCTTACCGCTTCGCGAAATCGTTTGCTCCGTTTCATTCCAACTCCGCGCAAGACAAAGGTGGACGTCACTCCACCACCGTAATGCCCATGCTGCGGGCAGTTCCTTCGATCATCGAAATGGCGCTCTCCAGACTATTGGCGTTCAGGTCCGCCATCTTCGTCATGGCGATTTCTCGCACCTGGGCTTTGGTCACGGTGCCCACCCGCGTACGGTTTGGTTCGCCCGAGCCCTTCTCGATTCCCGCCGCCTTCTTGAGCAACACCGCCGCCGGGGGTGTCTTGGTCACAAAGGTGAAGGTGCGGTCCGCGTAGATGGTGATCACCACGGGGATGATGTAACCCATCTTGTCCTGCGTGCGCGCGTTGAACGCCTTGCAGAACTCCATGATGTTCACCCCGTGTTGCCCAAGAGCAGGCCCCACCGGTGGTGAAGGCGTAGCATTACCCGCCGGGATCTGTAACTTCACTGTTGCGATGATCTTCTTGGCCATTGCAGCTCCGCTACGATTCCAGTTCCACCTGCAGAAAATCAAGCTCAACCGGGGTAGACCTGCCGAAAATGCTCACCATGACGCGCAACTTGTTCTTGTCCTCATAAATCTCCTGCACCACCCCGGTAAAGTCCGTAAAGGGGCCATCTATGACCTTAATGGCATCCCCCACGCGGAACGGCACGTGAATGCGTTCCTTGGCACGGCTCTCGTCCACGCGGCCCAAAATGCGGTCGATTTCGTCAGGGCGCAGCGGCTCGGGTTTGGCCTTGGAACCGACGAAATTGGTGATGCCAGGGGTGTTCAGCACCAAGTGCTGCGTCTCTTTGTCCAGCACCATGTGCAGGAACAGGTACCCGGTGAAGAAGATACGGTTCCTTGTCCGCTTCTTCCCCTGTCGCATTTCCGTGACCTGCTCTGCGGGCAGAAGCACTTCCTTGATCTTGTGGCGGAGGCCGCTCTTGTCGATCTCGTTGTCGAGATAGGCCTTCACCTTGCGCTCATGCCCGGAAAGCACGTGCACGGCGTACCACTTGAGCTCCTCACTATCCGCAGCGACTCTTTCCGGCGCTGCATCTATCTCCGCACTCACGATTACCCCGCCAACCTGAAGATTACCCCAACGATGCGCGAAATGATCTGGTCGGCGATAAAGATGAACACCGCGAACAGCAAAGTAGTGACGATAACAATCGTCGTGGAGCCTTTGAGCTCTTCGCGTGTCGGCCAGCTCACCTTCGCCATTTCAATCTTTACTTCGCGCAGAAAATTGATTGCCTTTTCAAACATGGGGCGCTCTCGCGTTTGCCTCTTGTCCCAAAAGAAAGAGCGTTCGTTCACGCTCTCTCCCACGGCAGGCCTGGAGGGACTCGAACCCCCAACCGCCGGATTTGGAGTCCGGTGCACTAGCCAATTGTGCTACAGGCCTGTACCACACCGTCTCGAATACACCAACTACTTCGTCTCCTTGTGCAGGGTGTGGTGTCTGCAGAAGGGACAATACTTCTTGAGCTCGAGCTTCGCCGTGTGCTTCTTCCTGTCTTTAGTGGTGCTGTAGTTCCGATTCTTGCACTCTGAGCATTCCAGCGTGATGATTTCCTGCATCGTCGCTTACCCTCATCGACCTTCGTTGCCTGGGGCGAAGCGCAGCCCTATTCGATGATTTTGCCGACCACGCCGGCGCCCACGGTGCGCCCACCCTCACGAATGGCAAACCGCAACCCCTCCTCCATCGCGATCGGCGTGATCAACTCCACCTCCATCGTCACATTGTCCCCCGGCATCACCATCTCCACCCCCTCCGGCAACCGTATCGTCCCCG
>JAPDPR010000064.1 GCA_034506335.1 candidate division KSB1 bacterium | reverse complement strand
ACACATCCTCGGTGGCACGCCGTGGCGCATGCAGGTGGGCGATTTCATCGGCGTGCTCATCTCAGCCCTGGTGATGTGGATACCGCTCTTCATTCTCAACGCCGGCGACCTGAAGATGGCCGAGATCAAGGGGTACCAAGGCGGCTTCGGCGGCGACGTGCTGGCTGCGCCGCAGGCAACCCTCATGGCGAAGCTCTCGCAAGGTATCGTGGGCGGGCAGATGGTGTGGCCCTTGATCATAGTGGGCATTGTCTTGGCTATCGGCTTCATCCTTGTCCAAGTGCGGAGCCCCATGCTGGTCTGCGTGGGCATGTACTTGTCGTTCGAGACGGTGGCGGCCATTTTCGTCGGCGGCATCATCCGCTGGGTCATCGATATGGTGGTTGCACGCCGACAGTACAACGAAAACCAGAAGACCAGGATTGAAAACCGGGGTATCCTGCTTGCCTCAGGCCTTATCGCCGGAGAGGCACTGGTGGGCCTTATTGTGGCTGCACTGGTCTTCTTCGGCGTAGGCATCCCGAACCTGTGGCAAAATTCGTCCTACTTGGTCAGTCTGTTGGTCATCGTGGCGCTGGGGTATTTGCTGGTCAAGGTGCCGTTGGGCAACGCTGGCGACCCCAATGAACCCGCAGCGCCCGCCGTAATGTGATTGCCCGCTAGTGGCAAGGCCCAGAAAGCCGGAGGTGAATGTGAAGCTGGGGCCTCCACTACCACGGAGGCCCCACCTCTACGCGTAGCGTGGAGCGACGGTTTCCCTGGCTGTTCATGGGCGACCGTTGCGCGTTTCGATGCCAATCCAAGGGCTGCAGACAACGGCGGTCTGCCACCAAGTCGGAGAACCCTTGGGTGACTTCCGCGCAGAAGGTGACATGGGCGACGGATGCCGGAGCACGTGACGACTCAGCAAGACACGAAGGGAAGGGGGGTATGAACAAACTTCAGCAGGCGGCCCGACTTGTGCTTTCGAGGTGCCTGGACGCCAAGAACACCGAATCGGTGCTTGTGGTGACTGACGCGCAGATGATGGAACTTGCCCGGCTTCTGTACTCGGCGGCAACGCGGGTGAGTCGCGATGCGGTATTGGTGGAAGTCAGGCAGGGCGCTCGAGATGGGGCAGAGCCTCCCGCGATCGTCAGCCGTATGATGGCCGCCGCCGACGTGGTGCTGGTGGTCACCTCGGTGCAGTGGCACCACAGCGAAGCACGACGTATGGCTTGCAGACGCGGGGCTCGTGTCCTCAGCCTATCGGGGATTACCGCGGATGCTTTGCGGCGGGCGGTGGACGTGGACTATGAAGAGTTGGCGCGGCGCACCCGTAAGCTTGCAGATGTGCTAACCATCGGCCGCAGGGCGCACCTGACGACGCCGGCAGGGACGGATGCCTGGTTTTGCTTGGAGGGCAAAAAGGGAATCGCTCACACGGGGCTGGTGCACCAGCGCGGAGGGTTTTCCACGTTTCCGGCGGGCATGGCGTGCATTGGGCCATCGCCGGAGAACACGCACGGGCGCATCGTCATCGAGCACGGTCTTGCCGGCTATGCCCGACTCGATGCGCCGGTGGTGGTGGATGTCAAAGAGGGGCACGCCACAGCGGTGCATCTCCCGAGGGCAAGGGCAGGACTACGGCACGAGCTGCGCGCGCTCGGTCCGGAGGCACGAACCCTGGCTGAACTGGGCATCGGCACCAACGCAAACGCCCGCATTAGCGGCTGCATGGCCGAGGACTGCAAAGTGCTCGGCACCGTCCATGTCGGCCTTGGCAATAACCGGTCCTTCGGCGGAACGGTCAACGTGCCCTTTCACGCGGATGGCATTCTCTTCGCACCATCCCTGGAAATCGATGGCCGAGTGATCGTGCGAGATGGCCAAGTGGTGCTGTGAGCTAAGATGGGAGTGGCGGACAGACGATGAGAGTCTTTGTTTCTGCAGACCTGGAAGGCGTGAACGGCGTGGTGCTGCTGGATCAGGTGCTTCCCACTTCGCCGGCTTATGCGCAAGCACGGGAGTGGATGATTCAGGAGGTCAACGCTGCTATAGAAGGTGCGGTGCAGGGGGGTGCGCGTGAGGTGATTGTTAACGATGCGCACCATACCATGACCAACCTCCTCATTGATCGCCTTCACCCGAAGGCGACCCTCTTGAGCGGTACGCGCAAGCTCTTTTCTATGATGGAGGGGATCGAGGGCTCAGTTGACGCGGCCTTTTTTATCGGGTACCACGCCAAGACCGGTACAGAAGGCGCAGTATTGGATCACACCTTCGCCGCTTCGGTGATCCACGATGTCCGCGTAAACGATGTCTCGGTAGGCGAATTCGGGCTGAGCGCCGGTATGGCCGGACACTTTGGCGTTCCGGCAGTACTGGTGACGGGCGATCGCGCCGTGGTGCAAGAGGCAAAGGCCCTTGTGCCGACCATCGAAGCCGTGGTGGTCAAAGAGGGCCTCTCGCGAACCGCCGCGCGCTGCTATCCCTTTGCACGTACCCTAGAGGATATTCGCCTCATGGCTAAGCGGGCGGTACAACACCTGGAGGACAAACAGCCCCTCAAATTCGCCGAGCCGGTCCGTCTGGCTATCGAGTTTCAAAAGACCGAGCAGGCAGATCTCGCGGCAAGCATTCCCGGGATGCAACGCCAAGGGGGATGCACGGTCGTGTTTGAGGCGGACGACTTTGCCACGGCCTACCGCGCCTTTGTCGCCGCCTTCCGCATTGCCAATCAGTAGCAGGCGGGTCTGCGGGCCCCGTGCCTTGGCCAGGGGGATCTTGCTTCGCTATGCCAGAGCTATGAAGCGAAGGTAGTAGTAGGCAACCGGTGCCAGCAGCAGAAAGCTGTCAAACCGGTCGAGCATGCCCCCGTGGCCTGGGATTAGAGTGGAGGAGTCCTTCACCCCTGCGTCTCGCTTGAACTGCGACTCGGTGAGGTCGCTCAGCTGGCCCACGGTGCCGCACAATGCACCGATGACCAGAGAGTCGCCCAGGCGGAGGCCGGTCACAAGAAGTGCGTGGCACGCCCACGCGCAGAGAAGTGCGGCGCAGAACCCTGCTATAGCCCCCTCCCACGTTTTCTTCGGGCTGATGCGCACAAACAGTTTGTGCCTGCCCATCGCCGTTCCCACACCGTAGGCGGCCGTGTCGCACACCCACACAGTGATCAACATGAGCACCAGCCACGTGCCGCTCTGCTTGTAGGGAAGCCCCAATTCCACAGGGAGCTGACGGATGAGCACTAGGTGGCCTAAGAGCAGGGGGACAAAAAGGATCCCGCACAGGGTGGTCGCCACATTCGTAGTTGCCGAGCCGCGATTCCGAAACAGCTCCACGCTTACTACCAGTAGTGTCAGAAGCGAGATCCCCACCCAAATGGCAGCAGGCCCCTCGAGGTAGAGAAGACTCGGCACAAGCACGGTGGCGGCCACACCCAGGCCAGTCTGCGGGTAGGCCGCCTTGAGGCGCGCCAGACCATAGAACTCGACACTGGCCACCCCGACGATGATGGTCACTATCACCACAAAGGGCCAGCCGCCCTTGAGGGTGGTGAATAGGATGAGCGGGATGAAGATACCCGCAACAATGAGCCTTTTGCCAAGGGTCTCGAAGCGCACCGCCGTCCTCCTCAGGTCAACATTCCACGTTCAGGCGCCCCACCAGGTCCGCCAGACGATCAATGCCTTCCCTGTCACAGTAGCTCTCCAGGTCCCGCACGATGCGCGCCGCGCAATCTGGGGTTACAAAGTTCGCGGTGCCCACCTGCACGGCGCTGGCGCCCACCAGCATGAATTCCAACACGTCCTCATAGTTCTGAATGCCACCAACGCCGATGATAGGGATGCTCACTGCGTTTTTGATTTCCCAAACTTTGGCCAGAGCTACAGGTTTGATTGCCGGGCCGGACAGACCTCCGACGACTGTGGCCAGCTTTGGTGTGCGCGTGCGATGGTCGACCGCCATCCCTACCAACGTGTTGATGGCAGAAACAGCATCCGCACCCGCCTCGGCCACTGCCCGAGCAATCTCGCCGATGCGCGTGACATTCGGCGTGAGTTTTGCGATGAGCGGCCTTGTGGTCTCCTTGCGCAAGGCAACAGTGACCTCGTATGCAACATCAGGCCGGGCGCTGAAAGCCATTCCTCCCTCCTTGACATTGGGGCAAGAGTAGTTCAGCTCGTAGCCATCGATGCGGAGGTCGCACTCCTCCAAGCGCCGCAATACCGCCTTGAACTCGTCCGCTGAGCGCCCGGCAATATTGACGATGATGGCGGTGCTGTAGCGCTGCAGCGCGGGGAGCTTCTCCCGGACAAAGACCTCCACACCCACGTTGGCAAGGCCTATGGAATTGAGCATGCCGGCGGCAGTCTCCGCAATGCGAGGTGGAGGATTACCGGCACGAGGCTCCAAGGTGATAGTCTTGGTCACCACGCCGCCGAGGACGCTGAGGTCAAAGTAAGGGGCGAACTCCTCGCCGTAGCCGAAGGTGCCTGATGCGACCAACACCGGGTTGTTGAGGGTAAGGCTTCCGATGGAGACCCGCAGATCAGCGCTCAAGGTCAAGTTCCCGAACGTCAAACACTGGACCGTCTTTGCACACCAATTTGTAGTTGGGCCCCGCGGACGTGGCATGTGTGGGCACTGCGCACCCCATGCACGCCCCGATCCCACAAGCCATGAGGGTTTCTAGGCATATCTGTCCCCAGACCCGCTTCGCCGTACAGATGCGTGTCACTTCCCGGAGCATGCCCACCGGCCCGCACGCATAGACAGCAACGCCGTTATGGTGAAAGTCAGTAAGTACCGTGGCAAGAAGCTCAGTCACTGGTCCTTTGAAGCCCCGACTTCCATCTTCTGTAGCCAGGTGCAAGACGACGGGGAGGCGTGCGAGGTCATCCAGCGCGCAGAGGGCTGCGGCATCGCGGGCGCCAAGAAGCACCATGGGGTGGAGGCCCTGCGCACTCATCTCCTGAGCCAAAAAGTGCACCGGGGCAACGCCCAGGCCACCGGCTACCAGAAGGGGTTGCCTTTCTTCCGGCGGCGGCGCGAAGGCGCGGCCCAGAGGACCCAGCACATCCAGTGTGTCGCCAGGAGTAGCCCCTGCCAGCAGGCGAGTCCCAGTTCCTCGCACTGCGAAAAGAAGTCCCACGAGGCCTGCATCCCGGTCTACAGAATAGACGCTGAAAGGCCGGCGCCACAGAGGGACAGGCCCCTCCCAAACCTTGACATTAACGAACTGGCCAGGGGCGGCCTCGGTAGCGAGACGTGGGGCCCGCACTGTCAGGCGGAAGACCTGCGCAGTCACCTGCTCGTTGCTCACCACAGGGCAAGAATGAAGTGCGGGCATGCTCTACTCTTTCTTTCGCTGAAGCATCGACTTACTTTCCGCAGAAGAATCCGGCGCTGCCGCTTGCGATGGTGGTTGCTCATCCTGATCCAGTTGCTCCTCCTCGGGTGGAGGAACTGGCGCAGTGGCCGACGAATCAGCGCGAGCGCCGGCCTCGGCAAGACGTCGCAGCTTTTCCGCTTCGCGCTCGTAGACCTCGAGCTTTCGCTTTGCCGCCTTTCCCTGGGGCGAATTCGGATGCAGAGCGAGGAGTCTCTTGTACGCCTCAAGCGCCCGTGGACCGTCGTGGAGCTTTTGCTCCAGGACCCAGGCGATGGCATACAGGGCGCGAGGGGCGTACTCGCTTTCGGGGAATTTGGTGCTCACCGCGGCAAATATGGACAGGGCGCTATCTGCAAAGTCGGTCTCCCACAAGAAGCTGTCTGCCTGCCAAAACAGGGTGGCAGCCAAGTCCTCTTCGCGCGGGGACTTAGGCAAGCCGAGCACGCGACGCGCCCCCTCCGCCTGAGGGCTTTCTGGAAAGCGTTCGAGGATGACCCACAGCAGCGAGTCCGCACGAGCGGTGTCTCCTTGCGCCGTGCGGAGGATGTAGGCAATAGGATAGAGCGCCTGGGCTGCAGAGCTACTGTCCGGGTTCACGTGATAGGCGTGCCAGTAGTGTGCTATGGCAGAGTCGCCGCGCGCAAGCTGAAAGTAGAAGAGCTCCGCCAACTGGAGGTGGGCAGTGATCAGGTCCATCCCAGGGTAGGGGCTGATAGGCGTCTTGGTGGGTTGCACCGGCATCCGTGGTTGGTTGCTTCCGCGAATGAAAACGGCAAGAGAGGTGTCGGGTGGCCCCTCCGGAGTGAGGGCCATTAGGTCCCGCATCTCTGGTGCCGTGGTGTCGGGACGCATTGGTGTGGCGGCCTGCTGAATGGAGTCAGCCACAAAACTCTGTCCAGTCAGTTCAGCGATGGTGGCGCGCAGACGCAACAGACGCTCAATGTCTGCCACCCGGGCGTTGGCCGCGGGAACCAGCTCGCACCGAGGCGCCTCTGCTTTTACCTGCTCGTAGTGTTCCCGGGCCTTGGCGTAGTCCGTGTAGTGTTCTTCGTAGACCTTTGCCAGAGCATAGTGAGCTCGTGCCGACGCCTCGGTCCGGGGATGGTCCTTGATGAGGGCCTCGTATCCACTTATCGCTTCATCAAGTTGCCCCTCTCGCAAAAGGCATTCGGCTAACTCAAGTTTGGCATCCGGCCAGTACTGCTTGGCCAGGGGGTCGTTTGCCATGCGCAGGAAAACACTTTCGGCGGCGCGCAGGTCGCCCGCCTCCCTCAAGGCACGACCCATCTTCAAAGTCGCCTCGTGGCGAAGGTTGTCGATGACGGCGTATTTTGCCGCGGCTTGAAACGCTCGCGCGGCAGGGCGAAAGTCTCCCAATTCAAGGTAGCACTCGCCAAGCTTTGCGTAGGCCGTGCTCCGCACCTCGCGGTCGCCGATCCGCTTTGCGGCCTCGCTAAATCTGGCCGCAGCGGCACGGTAATCCTTCCGAGCAAAGTCGATCTCCGCAATGAGATACTCCGCCTCATCCCGCAGATGCGATGACCTGGAGGTGGCAATCACCTGCCGACAGTCAGAGGCAGCGTGGTCCAGTTGGTTTTGGGCTATGCGCGTGCGCGCCCGCCACACCAGTGCCTCCTCTGCGAGGGCCGTCCCGGGGAAAAGGGTGAGAAGCTCCTCAAACTTCCGCTCGGCCTTGGCATATTCCGCCTGGTAGTAGAAACACTTGCCCAGCATTAGGAGAGCGTCATCTACGTATTTGCTGGTGCTGTACAACTCCAGCACCTTTGATGCTTTTTCGATGGCCTTCTTATAAGCACTGGTTTCCTGGGTGCTTACCGTTTGTCCCTTGCGATTCTTGCGTTCTCGCTCCGCCGCCTTAAAGGCCTGCTGGGCATTGTAGAACGTGTTGTAATACGCACAACTACCGACGGTCAGCAGACACACAAGACTTATCAGGCAGGCCTTGGGCCACCACCTGCGTGTTGTCACCGGTTTCCGCCTTACGAGCGTGGTCTTGTTCGCGATACGCATGGGAACACCTACACTTTCCGCAGCTGGGCAAGCAGCAGTGGGAGGATTTCCCCGGACTTGCCTCGGATCGATTCATGGACGACCGTGGTCAGGGGCGTGGGTTCGAAGTTGATTTCGACCACATAGGCGCCGCTGCTTTTGGCCTCCAGCGGCAGCGAGGCAGCGGGATAGACCACCGCCGAAGTGCCGATGGAGAAGAACACCTCTGCACGATGTGCCGCAGCTACCGCCTCCTCCCAGGTTCTTTCCGGCAGCATCTCCCCGAACCAGACCACGTCAGGCCGCAGGAGCCCGCCACAGCTGCAGTGTGGCAGACCCGACTCGGGGCTTACCGGTACCTCCTCGAGCAGGGCCCCGCAGTGTGAGCAGCGGTTGCGCATGATGTTGCCGTGCAGCTCCAACACATTGCGACTGCCGGCACGCCGGTGGAGCCCATCCACGTTTTGCGTGATCAGCGAAAAATCGGGTACCATCTTTTCCAGTTCAGCGAGGGCGTAGTGCCCCGGGTTGGGACTGATGTCGCGAATGATGGAGCGACGATACTCGTACCATTCCCACACCAGCGCAGGATTGCGCTGGAAGGCATCGAAGGTGGCCAGCTCTTCTGGGCGAAACTTCTTCCACAGCCCATCCGCGCCGCGGAAGGTGGGCACGCCGCTTTCTGCTGACACCCCTGCGCCGGTGAGAACAGCAACCGAGCGTGCCTGTCGCAGCCGCCGCACGAGCTCCTCGGAAAAGAGTGGCTCAGCCTCCATCGTTCGCCCTTCCTGTTGCAGATAATCTGCCCAGCGCCCCAGTCACCGCCAAGTGCCCGATAAGCCCCACCACCGTACCGGTGACCACCGCCGCCAACAGCATTGCCGGGAGGAGAAAAAACAACTCCATCCTGCGCACGATGAGGGCATAGGCGAGCCACATCTGTACCAGATTGTGGCAGGCGGCCCCGCACACACTGATGCCGATAATGCTGAAGGCGTCCTTGGCGACATATCTGACAGTTCCCATTGCGAATACTGCCATCATCCCTCCGCCCAGGGAGAGGAAAAAGGCAGGATTAAAGAAAGTGCCCAAGAGCAAAGCCCCCACCAAGATGCGCACCAACGTTACGGCGACTGCCTCCCTCATCCCGAGAAGGTACAGCGCGATGAGGCCCGCAACGTTAGCCAGACCAGGTTTGAGCCATGGCAGGGGCCGTGGGATGAGGCTTTCGAAAACAAAGAGCACCAGCCCTGTGGCCACAAGCACAGCGGCATATGTAACCCTTCGGCTGCCGAGGTAAGCAGTGCGAACACTACCCGATGATTGCGTCAAGTGGGTTCCGACGACGGCCTTCAATTCTCACCACAACTCGATTGGGAATGCAGACGACTACTTCGCCGGCCCGCGAGATTTTGCCCATGCGCACACAAAGGTGCATAGGGCAATCCGAGGCGCTCACCCATGCGGCCCCGTCGTGGACTTCCACGATCGTGGTACCGACGGGCCCATCCACGACCAAACGTTGCTCCTGGCGCAAGGGCCCACGGTAGAACTCCCTGTTTCCTGCCTGCACCACCACCGTTTCGCCTGCCGAACGCATCTGGTTCACAGCCGCAAAACTGAGGGCACTGAGAGCAAGCAACGCTCCCAGGAGGAGCCGGTCAGCCGGGGTGAGAAACCGCCATATGCCCTTCGCCCGACTGTCAATGCCCGGGTGGTTTCCAGGAGTGCGCATCAAGGCTTAGCGGGGAAACGGGATCGTCTCCAGAGCTCGAAGCTGGCCTTCGGCTCTCTTCTTATACTCGCGCGCCCCGCTGTGGTTCGGATTGATTTCAAGAACTCTGTTCCAGAACTCAATAGCAGAGCGGTAATCTTCTTCTGCATAGAGCGCCATGCCGCGGTTGAAATACTCCTCCGCCAGGTTTGCCATGCGCTCCTGACACTCTTTGGCTCCCCTCTTAGCCGCTTCATTCTTGGGGTCGTTCTCCAGCGCCTGCTGAAACAGGCGTAGAGCTTCGGCGAAGTTTTGGTTGGCCAGAGCGGCGGAGGCCTGTTCCACCAATCGTTGTGCCCCCAGGAGCTCGCCGACTTTCTTGCGCATGGTGAGTGCGCCCGCATGCTCAGGCTTGTGGGCGAGAGCCTTCTGGAACTCCATCAGCGCCGCGGGTAAGTTCTGGGCGTCAATGTAGCTCAGGCCGCGTGCATACGCATCTTCAGCCAAGCGGTCGATGGCCTGCTGGCTGAGTTGCAGGTAGCGAGCAGCTTCCTGGTTCTCAGGGGCCAGCTGGAGTACTTGGCTAAGGAGACGCCGGGCTTCGCCATAATCGCCTCGTCGATAGGCAGCTGTTCCTGCGGCAAGGCGCGTGTTGATGTGCGCCTCCACCTTTTGTGCTAAGCGCTTTGCCCCTGTCGCGGCGAGCTGGTTTTCCGGCTGGAGCGTCAACGCCTGGCGGTATTTTGTGTAGGCGTGAAGATACTCGTTCCGTTCCTCGGCGCGCCCCGCGTCAGCAAGCAGGATAGCCACTTGGCGTTGTCGACGATCGAGCTCGGCCAGCACCTCTTGGAGCAGCCGCTGTGCGCCCGGATGCTCGGGGTCGCGGGCCAATGCCTGTTCCAATTCCCGACGGGCCTCGGCGGGTTTGCCATCGCTGATCAGCGTAAGTGCCCGCAGATAGTAATCCCGGGCGCGCTCGCGGTCAAGCGTCTCCATCCTTTCCAGGTAAGAACGTGCCCCCTGATGGTCGTTTTGCACCAGAAGTATGGTCTGGAAAATCTCCCGCGCTCTGCCCATGTCGTTCTTTTCAAACGCTTCCACGCCGTTCGCATACAGCTGGTCCAAGTAGACGTTGACGCGAGGCTTTATCTGTTGCACGCGGCGCAAGGCTTCGTGGTTGTCCGGGTCCAGGTTTAGGACCCTGAGGTAATTGACGGTGGCGTTGAGGAACCAGCCTTTTTCCTCCAGACGCTGCCCTACCTGGAGCAGAGAATCCACCGCGCGGTCCTGGTGCCGAACCAGGAGGCGCAGACTATCGGCCAGCGCCCGGGCAGTGTGGTCGTTCAGACCGTAAGCAAGGGCATTGTCCAGCTCCGCCACCGCGCGGCGAAGGTCATTTGTCTCCAAAGCGTGCGTGGCCTTCTCCCGGTGACGGGCGGCCAAGGTCTGCGCATCGTCGCCAATGCCAATGGAGATGGTAGCCAGCAGGCGCTTCTCCTGCGCCGCATAGGCTATTACCAGGTCCGCGTTCCGCCAGCGTAGGGCGGTACCCAGGCCCCAGGTGAGCTCCTGGCGGTAGGCAAGACCAGCCTGTACACGCATCGTGCGAAAGGGACCCCACTCGATGCCAAAGTGCGTGGACTCTGCACCGCGTTGAGCGTGGTAGGCAAAATGGAGGGCTGGAATGAACCCACCTGGGTGATAGGCTACTCCAAAACGCAGTTGGTGGTCGACGTCGCCCAATACGAGCGGCACGTTGTGCGCGCTGAATGCGATGGTGTACCTGCCACCCGTGCCCGGGTCAGTTCCTTCTCTCATGCCAGGGTGCCAAATGAGTCCCAGCCCGGCGGTGGGCCAGGATTCCGAACCGTGCGAGAGCAGACTTATAGCAGTACCAAACGCCGCGGTCCTGCCAAGACGACGCGCCCATGCCAAGCTTCCAACCTGGTAAGCCTCAGGTCCTTTCCCAGTACTTCCTACCGCGAATGCAGCGCCGGTCCGGGGCGGCAGAAAGAGAGTGATCCCAGCGAAATCCACGGAGAACGCCCCGGGGGTGGAGAGGGTGAGCCTGGTTTCGGTAAGACCGGCGAGCCCGGCGGGGTTCCAGAACAACGCTGTGCCATCGGCGGGGTCTGTGACGAGCGACCTGCCCATTGCATGAGCCCGCGCTCCGGGGCAAAAATCCAGAAACTCGGCCTGCGCCCAGGTTTGCTTGCTCGACGTGGCCAAGAAGCATAGGAGAGCGCAAGCCAACACTACGCGCCGCGCTCGGCCATTTAGCTCACATGACAATTGCACGGTCATAGTCGATCTCAAACACCTCGACGGGCTCCTTCTTGCCTTTGACCATGACGGGGGCAAGACGGACGATTGGGTAGCTCCCGGTCAAGCTCCGCACCAGGTTTGCCGAGGTAATGATCTGTCCGGGCTTTGCCAGGGCGCAGAGGCGATTTGCCACATTGACCACGTCACCGATGACTGTGTAGTCCATGCGGCTCGAGGAGCCCATATTGCCCACTACTGCTGGGCCGTCGTTGATGCCGATGCCCACCTCCAGTGCCACTTGGCGCTTCCGCAGGCGTCTGCTGTTGAGCGTGCGGATGGAGCGCTGGATCTCCACCGCGGCGCGAATGGCGTGGTCGGCCATTGCCTCACCAAGAAAGATGCCCATAACCTGGTCGCCTATGAACTTGTCCACCACGCCACGATGTTGCTCGATGACCTGGGCCTGGAGGTCAAGATACACGTTGATGAGTGAGACCACCTGCTCTGGAGGAAGCGCGGCGGTGATGGCCGAGAAGTTGCGGATGTCCGAAAAGAGCACGGTGCAGTGGCGGAGTTCTCCCCCTGTTTCCGGGGGGTCTCCCATGGCGGCACGCTTGCGGATCATATCCACAGTCAGCTTGGAGACAAATTTCTGCATGTGGAGCCTTTCGCGGAGCTGTCGGATCATCCGGTTAAAGTCTGCAGCGAGTTGCCCAAGTTCGTCTCTCCGGCGCACCGGGACTACCACTTCCAGGTCGCCGCTGCCCACTGCGCGAGCAGCACGAGAGAGCTGGCGAATGAGGGCCGTCATGCGCTCCGCCACGAGGTAAATCACCAGTGGCGAAAAGACGAACACCACCAGCAGCGATACCACCAAGATGTTTCGAGCACGTCGCAGCGGAGCCCACAGCTCTGCCTTGGAAAAGCCTATGACTGCCGCTCCCAAGAGGATGCGCTGGGCCCTCTCGCCGCTTCGGCGCACGGCAAAGATGGGCTGGAAGTATTGGTAGGTGGTATCCCCCACCACTCGCCAGTACAACCCCTCCAAGCCGGCCAGAATGGCCAGCTCCTCAGTGCTCACCATTCCGCCCCGGAGCCGATAGTCGGTGTGCGCAACAATGCGGCCGTCACGAGCTACCACAGCGGCGTACTGAAAACCTTCGATGCCCAACTTCTTGAAACGCAGCACAATGTCCTGAACACGATCGCGCGCCGTTCCGGCCCCTGCCGTCTCCAAAAGCATCTCCTCGCGCGTGTACTCGCTCAGGTTACTGGCCAGCAAGTTGCACGTGTTCTGCAACCGTTGTAAGAGGATGGTGCGGCCGGTGTGGTACAGAACCACGCTCAACAGTACCACCGCTAGGAACACGATTCCCGTGATGATGAGGGTCATCTTGAGCCTAATGGGCATGGTGGCAAACCAGGCCACCATGGATTCCAGGCGCTCCAGTAGGGCGATGCGCCACCCCGGTCTCTTTGAGTAACTCCCTCTTGCCGCACTCGGCGCTGCGTTGCTCGGCGGTCTTTCGGTCTCGCGATGTAGTCTTCTGCGTTGCACGGGGGTTACCAGGCGCGCTCAGCGCACGATGATTTCCTCGACTTGAAAATGATCGAAATGGGCGGAACGGTCCGCCTCCACCACCCGGCCCAAGTAGTGGATGAGGTAAACCAGAATGGCTACGGCGATGAGCATCAGGAGTATGGAACGTCGTCTGACCGGCGTCTGTAACACCGTGGGCCTGCGAAAACGAATCCGGCGCCCTTCGCTTTCCTCTGCCTCTTCTTTGGGCTCATAGAAGAAAGGCTGATAGGAGAAGCGTCTTATCCGTGGACGTGTTCCAAAAAGCATCAGCACCACCTCATTTCGACGCCGGCTCGCGCAAAACGGCCCTCAGGGATTTCGGCGGCTGAACGTGGCGAGACGTTCGCACACAAGGTCCTGCAGGCTGTTCGCCAGAGCAGTCGGCGCGGTGTAGTTGTTGGCAATCATGCAAAAGGCCAGTTCTTCCTGATCGGCAGTGCGCACGTAACCGGACAAGCTGCGTACGTGGCCGATGTAGCCGGTCTTTGCCCGAACGTTGTTCTCGGCCGCGGTGCCGCGCATGCGGCCGCGAAGAGTGCCATCCACACCCGCGGTGGGGAGAGAACTGCAAAAGACTTCTCCCCATTGGTGCCTGCGCATCCCCCGCAGCAGAGCGACCACCGCCTTGGGCGTTACCATGTCCAGACGCGACAGGCCAGAGCCATCCACCATGTTAATCACCTCTGGATCGGCACCGAAGCCTACCACAACCTCCTTCACCACATCAGCACCGTGGGCGGCGTCTCCTACGCCATTGCACTCAGCGCCTAGCGTACGCAATAGCAATTCGGCGTAGAGATTCTGGCTCACTTTGTTGATGGTCGTCACCAGCTCGCTCAGCGGTGGCGAGGTGTAGGTTGCCAAAACTTGGCAGGAGGTTGGCTCGTAGGAGAATCCAATCATGGAGTCAATGTCCACGGCCTTGCCCTCGATGGCAATCCCGGCCCGGAGGAGCGTTTCTCTGAAAACATGGGCCGCAAAGAGAGTGGGATTCTCCACCGAAAACCACTCTCTGCTTTCACCGCCGTCAATTTCTATACTGCCGCGAATGACTACCCGGTTGGTGCCAGGAGCGCGGTCGAACGACACCCCCGTGGCACGTCCTTTGGCCGCGGTGGTGACCAGGCAGTCCACGTGCACGTAGTCGGTAGCCGGTTCGAGCCGAAATCGTGCTGGTGCACCCACACTGTCTCCGGGCGTAAAGATGATGTCCATGCAGTTGTCATTGAACGAAAGGGCGCTGATCTGCGCGGCGTAATAGTCGGACTGATAATCCCACGACCAGCCCACACCAAGCACCTCGTCGGCGAAATAGTTGTCGTCGCCCACCACATCGCCGCGCACGGTATGGATGCCGCGCACGCGGAGGCTATCGGCCCATGCCTGAAAGACTGCCAGCATGTTGCCCCCGTGGTAACGCCCGGTGATGCTGGGGTCGCCTGCACCGCGCACAATCAGCGAGCCTTCTAATACGCCGTTTCGCACAGGCCCGCTTGCCAACAGGCGCGTGCGAAAGCGGAACTCGGGCGAAAGCCTCACCAAAGCTGCGGCGGTGGTGAAAAGCTTCATGTTCGAGGCGGGCATGAACTCTTTGTCCTCGTTGCGCAGGTAGAGGAACTCGCCGTTACGGAGCGACTGAATGGCAACGCCCCAGTGGGCATTGGCAAACGCGCGGTCGTTGAAGAGGTAGTCCAACTCTGCGCGCAGCCGGTCGACCGGCGTCAGAGGTTGCATCCGCTTGAGCGGCGACGCACACCCCATCGCCACCAGAAGGAAAAGCAGGGGCAGTTTCCAAGCACGTTGCGACATGTAGATCCTCCACAGGAGCAGAATCAGGCGCTCAAGGCGCGCGGTTTTACGCCAATACCAGGTCCGTCCGGCAGCACAAGGGCGCCGTCAACTAGTCCGACGCCTTCGTACGGGTCTTCAGCCACCAGAAGGTGCCCGTCCAAATCCACATAATCCACCAAAGGGGCCAGATGGGCCGCGGCCGTGATGCCCACGGAGCTCTCGATCATGCATCCGAGCATGACTTTGAGACCGTGCTGGCGAGCTAACTGAATCATCCGCAGTGCCTCGCGCAGTCCACCGCACTTGCTGAGCTTGATGTTGATGCCGTCAAACGCGCCGACGAGGCCGGGGATATCCTCTGCGTTTCGACAGCTCTCGTCGGCCACCAGGGGCAACCTCACCCGTGCGCGAAGCCAACGCATCGCATCCACGTCACCGGCGGGCAAGGGCTGTTCCACCAGCTCCACACCCTTGGTCTCCAGCCAGTTGATGATTGTGACCGCCTGCTCGGGCGTCCACCCTTCGTTGGCGTCCACGCGCAGAGGCTTATCGGTCATGCTGCGCACCGCCTCCACCGTGGCGAAATCGTCACTACTGCCCAGCTTGATTTTCAGAATTCGATATGGCTCAGCCTCAAGGACCTTGCGACGTATCTCCTCCGGACTGGCGATGCCCAAGGTAAAGGAGGTGGGTGGCAGCATTCCAGGGTCTATCCCCAAAAGTTGGTGAAGAGGCTTGTCATGGATTTTGCCCAGCAGATCCAAGAGGGCCATCTCGATGGCA
>JAPDPR010000063.1:14755-16335 GCA_034506335.1 candidate division KSB1 bacterium | reverse complement strand
ATCAGCGGCGTGGTCAACTGGGAAGAAGTGGACAGAAGCGGCAAGGACTATGACTACTTTCGCCGGCTCATGACCAAGGAGGCCAGTGCGGCGGTGGAGGGCGCCCTCGCCGCAGGGGCAACCGAGATTTTGGTGCGCGATTCGCACGGCTCGGCGCGGAACATCCTGCCGGAGGAGCTGCATCCGGCAGCGAGGCTGCTGCGCGACTGGTCGGGCGGCTTCAAGGGGATGATGGAGGGAATTGATGAGACCTTCTCCGCGGTCATTTTTGTCGGTTATCACGCCAAGGCCGGCACTCCGAATGCGCTTTTGGAACACACCATGAGCGGCAATATCGCCGACCTATCCATCAACGGCATATCGTTGCCGGAAGCTGGGCTCAATGCGCTCATCGCTGGACACTATAACGTGCCGGTAGTCTTTGTGGCCGGGGACAAGGCCATCTGCGAGCAGGTGAAACAACTCCTGGGCAACGTGGAGACGGTAGCGGTCAAGGAGGGGATTGGTAATGCTGCCCTATGCCTCCACCCTGAGGTGGCCCGCGAAAAGATCCGGCAAGGGGTGACGCGCGCCCTGCAGAACCTGACTCAGTACAAGCCCTTCAAGCTAAAAGCCCCCTACACCATGGTGCTGAAGCTCAAACGCGAGGAGCTGGTGCACGAAAAGTCGCTCTATCCAGGCGCCAAACGCACGGGCGACTGGGAGCTGACGTTTACCAGCAACGACCTGTTGGAGGTGGTGAAGGCTTTTGATTGGATGCACTGAGGCTGAGGGGCGAGTGGGGAAACGTCGAATTCTCTGACCAAGCCAAGGGGCGCTTGAACCAAGACAGCTGGAGGCCGCTGTGCGCAGGGGACTGGTGTTCCTGCTCTTCGTATGGCTCTGCCCTGGAGCGTGGGCCCAGTCGGGTCCGGAGCTGTTAGCCCGGATTTTCGATGCGCCTGAG
Source organism: candidate division KSB1 bacterium (assembly GCA_034506335.1). Taxonomy (NCBI): domain Bacteria; kingdom Pseudomonadati; species Candidatus Zhuqueibacterota bacterium. The sequence continues at coordinate 15,389 of JAPDPR010000063.1, read as the reverse complement.
TCGGAGCGACAGGCCCTGGTGGATAGTTTGGATAGGGTCTGTGCGCAATTCCCGCTTTTGGAGCAGGACTCGGTCGTGCATTTTCTATACCGGGGGCAGGCCAAGAGCGTAGCCGTGGCGGGGGATGCAACCGCGTGGCAGCCCCGCATCGTGCTGAAGAAAATTGCAGGCACCGACCTGTGGCACGCGCGCCAGGAGTATGAGCCTGATGCCCGGCTGGACTACAAACTGGTGCTTGACGATACCCTCTGGGTACTGGATCCGCGGAACCCTCATACTGTGCTAGGCGGGTTTGGGGCCAATTCGGAGCTGCGCATGCCGCAGTATGTACCGCCGGAGGAACTCCTGGCGCTACCCGACGGCCCTCGTGGCACGGTGCGCGACACGTCCTTCACCAGCAGCTTTCTTTCAGGCCAACGCACGGTATGGGTCTACTTGCCCCCGGGTTATCCTGCTCGCGGCAAGCGCTACCCTTTGGCCCTGTTTCATGATGGGAGCGATTATCTCAGGCTGGGAAATGCCCTGGAGGTACTGGACCGTCTCATCGAAGCCCGTCGCATCCAGCCAGTGGTAGCCGTGTTCGTCCCGCCGGGGGAACGGCAGCGCGAATATGCCGGCGACCGAAAGGAGGCTT
>JAPDPR010000063.1:0-14656 GCA_034506335.1 candidate division KSB1 bacterium | reverse complement strand
TGGGGAGCCCATTGAAGTCTATGCGCACCGGGCTGCAGGGGCTGGTCACATAATGTCGCAACCAGCTGGCCGAGCGGATTGACCACCTGAACGCGCACCTGTCCAGCGCGCGACAGCGTAAACGTCAGGCATGTGGACCCGCGGAACGGATTCGGGTTGGCGGGAAGCAGCGCAAAATGCTGCGGCTGTCGTGCGCGTCCCGCCACGGCAGAAGGTAGCTCAGTCAGATAGGTGCTGTACACGCCGTTGCCGTGGGTGCCTACCGCAATGAACCCATCTGACTGCCGAACATCGATCATATCCACCACCACGTTGCCGATGACCTCCGCGGCCTCCTGCTCCCAGACGGTGCTCATGCCGTCCAGTTTGGTGGTAGAAAACAGCCCCACACTGGTACCGGCGAAGTACACCGGTTGGTCTTGCACGTACAAAATGGAAATCCATCGCACAGAAGGCCCGCTGCCTGTGCCGTCGGGATTCTCCTCCAGGTTGCCTGCCACGGGGAGCCAGCTGCTCCCCCCATCCTCAGAGGCATAGATGCTGATCACACGATAGTTTGGGAAGGCCACCAGTAGTCGGCGGGCATCGCGCGGGTCAACTGCTATACAGCCTATCGCCGGGCAATAAGGGTAGTAGGGGAAGTTACTCGCAGTGATCTCCTCGGGTTGCGGTTGTCCCACGTGAGGGTCATCTAGCCGAAAGAGCTTGGCCCCGGGCGTCCAGCTGAAGGTCGCATAGTAGAGGCGCCTTGGCTGACCCGGAGACATGCCCAGCGCAGTGATGGCCCCCCCTGAGACGTTCTCCAAGCGCTCCCAATTGACCTCCGTGGGCGCAGGCGGAAACACGTAGGGGATGGCGGTGAGGTCGGAGTTGCGCCAGAGTTGGTCCTGCCACGGCAAGTACATGATCTTTTGGTCATGCGGGTCGAGGATAAAGGGTGGCATCCACAAGGTACCTCCGCGGGCCCGTGTGGGAGTGACGTTAGTCCAACGCAGCTGCCCGTTGGGAAAATCGAACCGCCAGACGGCGAAACTGCCCGCCTGCGTGCCGTAGAAGTAGGAGCCGCCGTCTGTGATTGCCGTATACCCACCATCCATGGCCCCGCCGAAAATAACCGCCCAAGGAGCCCGAGCATCGGAGCTGTTGGTATAGAGAAACGCATTATCCTGTGTCCCGCCAAGGATCGTTTCACTGCCAGATGTCCCATGGTCCACGGCGACCGAATAGAACTGCGTAGTAAGATAGCCATTGTTCAGTGATTGCCACGCGATGTGCCGCTCACCGGACTTTGGATCCAGCGTAGGCCCGGCCAGATCGTCCTCCGTTTTGAACACTCCCCCGTCGTTCCCTACGAACATGACACGGGGGTTGGAGGGGTGAAAGACAATTGCATGTTGATCAACGTGAAAGTCACTGTAGGCACCGATCAGTTCGAAGCTCTGGCCACCATCGGTACTTCTGTAGAGCCCGACAGTGCCGACGAACAGAACGTTCTCGTCGTCCGGTTTCACCCTGATGATCATCATGTGCCCGTCGTAGGTGATCATTTCCCCTTGCCAAGGCAGATTCGCCGTCAGGTCCGTCCAGCCTCGACCATGTTCATATTTCCAAAGGCGTGTCTTCGAGCCAAAGAGGAAGGAAAAGAAGTAGACGACATTCTCGTTTGAGGGCGCAATGCCGATTGAAGTCCTTTGCGTAGTGTCCGGCCATTGCGGCGGACAAATACGGTCCCAACGAAGGCCGTCAGTGGAGCGATAAACGCCGTTGTCCGGCCCTATGCCGCCGATGGTGGCGTAAAGGACGCCAGAAGGGGTGGCGGCGATCTCTGTGCTGCGGTAGGCAGGACCGAAATACAGCACGCGCTCCCAGCTTGTGCCGCCGTCTGTGCTCCGAAAAAGTCCATTTGATGTTGCCGCAAACACTCCGTCCTGACCAAAAGTTTCAAGCCCGAACACATAGTCGAATGCGTCTTCGGCCTCTGGCGTTGCCGAAACGGTGGAAGGGAGAAGCGACCAGGAGTCCCCTCCGTCTGTTGACTTGTAGATGCCATCACCGCGATAGAAGGCATCGCTAAAATTGGGGTGGGCCGCGGTCCCTCCCCGCGGGTATGATTCACCCGTACCGTAGTACCAGATGTGCCTTTGGCCTGGGGCCCGATTTTGCACAATGCAGGAGACGCTGTGGAGCTGGTGCGGCGCGGTCGTCTTGCGCCAAGACCTCCCGCCGTCCGTTGATTTCCACATTCCCCCGGAAACACCGCCGGCCAAGATCACCTCGGGATTTCCCACATCCACCGCGAGCGCCCGGGTTCTGCCACCCACGTTGTGAGGGCCACGGTGAACCCAATTGCTGGTGACAGGGCCCGATGCTCCGGTTGCACGTTTGGCCAGGCTCTGGATGAAGCGCAATTCCCAGATGCCGATGTCTTTGGGGATCTCATTCGTCGCAGGGTCCCGAAGCAGAAACCACTGATAGCGGGCACGCGCGAGGGGATCCTCGCGGGTACCCTCTGCCGCCTCACCCTGGAGCCATGCCATCGATGTCTCATGAGAGGCCTGTTTTCCTGGGAGCAAGACAAGAATCGCCAGCAGGGCTACTACGCCCAAAGCCGCCAACGCAAGTATTCGCGCCTTCATGCGCTCACCTCCTGCCGGCAAGCATGCTTGGGCTGCATTCTTGCCAGACAATGGTATTAGAACGAGGAGACCATCAACTCATGACTTCCGCGCGCCTTGTACCAGCCTCTTGTCCCCCAATGGAAAGCCAAATAGGCAGGGTGGCCGGCATGGTGGCGGAGCCTCTTCTGCGCGCCGATTCAAGCTCGCAAGGGGGCATGAGCTCAGGCTGGGTGCCCGTCTGCCTGCTTGGTACCAGGGTGGTGGTCCGCCCCACGAATCGCCCTCGGACGCAGCATCTGAGGAACCATTGCTGCGGAGATACACGGACTCGTCACTCATGGGTTGCGCCTCGTTGTTATTTTTGGTAGACCAGCTTAACACTTTGAGCGACTCCTTCACCTCGCACCCTACAGAAGTAGATGCCGCTCGGCAGGTGCCGGGGTTGCCAGTGAAACTGGTGATAACCCGCGCCCAGTCTTCCGCTGAACGGCACCGCAACAAGTATTCCCTTTCCATCGAGAATCTCGAGGGTTATGCGGCTTTCTTGAGGTAAGGACACGCCGATCATAGTCCCCGTGTTGAACGGGTTCGGATAGTTGGGGTACAGGGTAAAGGCAGTAGGCGGCGAAGGGCGCATCTCACCGGGTTGCACAGCCGTCACCAAGCCGGCGCCGTCGCCAACCACGTGTATGGCCGAGAGCTGATTTGTGCCAACTCCTCTTTGGGACAAGAGGTGGAGGTGGTTATCGCACTGCCCACCCCCGGGCAGGGGCAGAGTTTCTGCCTCCTGGTCAATGCCCATGAGGTAAGTGGCCACTGCATCTGCGGCTACCGGCTCCCTTCCGGCCACGAGCACGTGGTCCTCGGCGACGCGAAACGTGGGATTCCAGACTCCTTCGCCTCCGCGGGCATTCTTGACTCCATCGATTACCGCCAAATGCACCGGCCTAGCCAGATTCAGGTCGCAGATGGCGCGTGGCAAGTGCGCGGACGAGGGCCCCCCTTGGGTATGAATGGCCTCCCTCCGCGTTCTGTTGCTGGTGGTCTCGTAAAGCTGTTTCGGAACTATGCCGACCTGATTCTTAAGGGCCGCTGTCACCCCGGCCTCGTAGTGCTGCTTAAGCTTAGGAATGGAAATATACACGTCCACGTCGCGGAGAATCTGGTTGACCCTGAAGGAATCGTAGAAAAACTTCCGGTCGCCCACGGGCAGGTCCACGAAGTGGGAGTAGGGAGCGGGTTGATTCAAGTCGACCATGCGCGCGCCAAGCTGCTGTTGTACCGCGCTGTAACCGAAGTTAAAGTAGGAGGCAGAGTCCCACAGCGCCTCCACGAAGTAGATATCGCCAGGCCGGACCCCGCAATCGATGACCAGCTCGGCAACGGCGCGCAGAACTTCTGGATGGGTCCACATGCTCTCGGTGATTGGCACCCCCTGCAGCCTTGCGCTACCGGCAGAGCCAGAACCACCGGTGAGGTTAACCTTGATCACCACTCGGCTGCCGGCCCCGAACATGTCCGAGATCCCACCGAGTGCGTCAAAGAGGTGCTCTACCTTTCGCCGGACCAACGTGCGTTCATAGCTTTCGGCCTGGGTCACCGCTACCGTTGCCGAGAGTGGAGCTACGACAGGATGTGCCCATGTCTTGAGAGTTGATTTTAAGAAGGGTGAGAGGAACAAACCGGCGCCGGCACTTGCGAACGCAGACAAGAACTGGCGGCGGGACGGGTAGTGAGTCGTCATGTCTTCTGTGGGTTCCCTTTTCATCTAGGACTCCCTTTGATCTGTTGGCCTTCGTGCTGCAAGCCTCTCGCCGGAAGTTGTCGGAGTCATGTCTGGGCAACGCGCTCGTGGGCTCCCTCAACACCCGCTGCAGGAGGCTCCCTTGGGCCTCAGCGCATCCCATGCGGGCGGGTCACACTTGGGGACCAGCCTCAGGGCACACGGCTCATACGGCGCGGAGGGAAAGGCGGCGCAGAATGATGCAATGAATTCATCCACCCAACAGTGATCCCCACCTTCTTGCGCGGCTTGCCCTGAGGGTTCCCGCCGCGTTGGCTCCAAATGCGCCAGGCAGTGTTTTCAGCACCAGTGTTGTGCGAAAAAGCTGCATCACATCAGCCCGGTGAGCAAACAAGGATTGTCATAAGTGTCGCCATAGGCGCAGCACGACTGTTTGCTGCCCTGTCAGCACAGAGACTCTCCACTCCTTGTACGGTTTTGTGAGCAACATGCTGGAGGCAACGCCGATCCCCGCGCCGGCTACCACATCGTGGACGTAGTGTTGTCGTGAGGCCACGCGGCTGTAGGCGACGAAGGTTGCGGCCGCGAGGGCCGGTGCCCCATACTTCCATCCGTAGCGCCCGCGTATGAAGTCTGCCGCGGAAAAAGCAAGGGAGGCATGACCGGATGGGAAGGAGTGTTTCCCGCCATTCGGACGTTTCTCCTCGATGCAGTATTTCAGGACCACGGTGAGGCCCGCAGAGACCGCCAGGGAGCTGGCCAATTGTGTTGGGCCCTGGGCATCGCGATTGGCAATGGCGAGTGCTGCCCCTGTGGTGGGCAGAGCGACCAGAACGATGGTCCCTGCATTTTCCAGGTCACCTGTGCTTGCCACAGCGAAATGATGACGGCACAGACAAGACCCGGTGGCAATGAGGGTCAGAAAAACGAAGTGTCGTGCTCGCATAGAAGCGACTCTCCGCGGCTTCCTACAGTTTCGCATTTGCATTGTCCACAACACAGAGGCCTCCTGGGAAGTATGGTCGGGAAAGGGTGGACCAGTTAACGTCGACAATCTGAGGACTAGTCGGCCGGATATCCTCTGTTCCTCCACGCGCGTCCAATGGGACCCTCCTACACTTCTGGTGCCGGTTTTCTGTCAGCGCAATAATGTTATCTTGATTGTCTGGGAGGTCTTTGCGGTAGAAATCCGGCAAAAATACAGGCCGGAAGGGTAGTTCGTTCCTTCCCAGGACACACGGTGGACCCCGGCGGGCATCCACCTTTCGAGCAGTCTCTCGACCTCTTTGCCGAGTAGGTCATAGATCACTATGCGCACAGAACCCGCGGAGGGCAGACCGAACTCGATCGAGGTTCGTGTGTTGAACGGATTGGGGAAATTCCGCAGCGGTGCACTGGGTAACGACGCCAAGGGGGAGCGAGCCACGTCAGTCAGACACTCAACACGCGCGAAGCTGATGCCGTCATACCAGGTACGCACGGTGTTTCCCGCAAGCGGCCCTTGCGTGCCTGGCGGGATGGGTTCATCGTCGACGTATACAGCGGTGTCAAGTCTATCCGTGACCTCGATCCTCCCGAGGTAGGCCTGGTAAAGAAAAGTGTTTCCAGCACCCGTGTAGGTAAGAGGTTCGCGATGGGCATTCCTGTCCACCTGCTTGCACGCCATGGCGCGGAAGAGCTGAAGCTGCTGCGGTGACCATCCGGCTTTGATCCTCCAATCCGCGTTGGGGTTTGCCCAAAAATTCACCCACATGTCGTAAGTGCCAGGCTCAGGAAGCCGCAGAACAGTTTTCAAGAGCGGGGCGTCCTCACCCTCTGTCTCTGCAGAAGCCAACACCGACCCGCTGTTACCAAAGCCGGTGCGCCAGTGCCAGCGACCATCGGCCGGGCCGGGGTTCGGATCCGGTCCAGTGACCGGCAGGGGCGCGCCATTGGCGAGGGTGGTGTTGGCTTCACTAGCATCGACATATTGCATCGGTGTTTGATGTTCATCTGGTGTTTCCAGGATGCCGACCACGGCTGCATCAAACCGCCCGGCCGAGTAATAGCTCCCGCGAAACCAGAGCAGCGCCGTGTGGCCCGGCCTCCAGGCGGCGACAATGGGACGAAGATTGTCTCGCGTAGAGAGCATCGTGATAGGCTCCCAAGTCCACGTTGCGCCGTGGTCTGCAGTCGTGCCACGGAAGATCTCATGCTTGCCCAGATCCGCATCATCGCGCGGATCGAACGGAGTGGATAGGTAAAGGGTGTTCGGGTCGTGGGGATGCAGGGCACCCAGGCCCACATAGTCCTGTTCGCTCTCATAGAGCTTTGGGCCCGCCTTGCCCAAATAGGTCCAGCTCCACTTGGTGCCATCGAATCGTGCGTAGAAGAAGCGGTGGTCTCGCTCGTTGTCGTCCGCGCGGGCCTTGAAAATTGTGGCAATGGTGCCGTCGGAATAGCGTTGCACGTCAATGGTCCAGCAACGGGTCATGCGGGCGTGGTTCACGAGCGTGTTGGCGGCGAAGACCAGGGTGAAATCGGCCGGGCGAGGTGCCCTCTTGTCGGTGATGAGACTGTCCTTGACCGCCCCGAACGAGTCAAAACTCCTTCCCCCGCTAATGTAGCCGTGATAGATGCTGGTGTTGTAGTCCCGCGGGTGATGCTCGGTGCAAACAAAATCAATTCTGTCATAGTTGTTGCTGGTGTACTTGAAGTAGCCATTGACATAGCCTATGTTGACGTCTGGTTGGGTGAGGAGGCCCCCGTAAGTCCAGCTACTGGCCCAGTCGCTCGAGACCATCATGTTGGGGCTGCGAGCATAGCACCGCACGAAGTTGTAGATTTTGCCTTCTGCGGGGAGAGAGAAGAGGTTGGAATAGGTGGTGTAAAAGTCCGTTCCACCAGGAATGCTCGCCCAATCGAACTGGCGCTCAAGCTCCCACTCCGAGCCACTGAAAATTCGGTACCTGCTCACGGTGTCATAGTGCTTGGCATACATGGCCAAGTACCTGCCGTCGGGGAACACCAGGAAGGCCGGAGCATTGTGATCATCGCACCCGGCTGTCATCAAGATGTATCGCTTGGGCTGCCGAGTCTCGAGGTCGAGGATAACACTTTCGACAAGACCGCTCCGCGATGGCCCCCCTGCGCCGGACGGACAAGCCACGGAGCCCACGATGAGCTTGTTGGTGGAGGTGTCAATCACCGCCCGTTCGTCCTGATACCAACACCACGCGCCGTTGTCATTGAACTGGATCAAGTTCCCGGCGACGAGATCGAGACGCTGGGCTGACGACGAGGTTGCCTGTGCCAACCAGCAGACCAAGCCTAGTAAGTACCAGCGCGCGCGTGTGCGTTTGTGCATAGTCCCCTCCACTTTTGCTGCCGCGGGTGTGTCTTCCTCCCGCGTCTTGGCGGCGGTGTCCTCAGGCCGCGGTCCGGAAGTGCGTTGCTGGTGCTGCCGCGCCCCGACGCAGACGCAGCGTTGCGGAATCATCTTGCCGCTTCTCCTGAGACCATAACTCCTCGCCTTCCGGTTACTTAAGTGACGATAGAAGGCACGAGGTCGTCTCGGCTTAGGCTTCCTACCGACCCTGCGTGAGGCCGGGGGCCATAAGGTACATATTTGTTGGGAGAACACCCATGCGTGGGCCAGTCCATCCGCTGAGCACCGAGGGACACGCGTCCCGACCATGCCGCACAAAAAGCCCTTGCTCTTGTCCTCGCGGATTGTTAGTTTTGCACATCGTCGTGGCCGGTTTGGACATGGTGGGCTCAGAAGACATCTAGCATGAACCCGATGCCCAGGAATTGCCTCATCTGTACCTTTCGCGTTTGGTCGCGGTCGTAGAGCAGAAAGACGTTAAGATTCGCCGATACAAACTTGGCTACCTTTGCTTCGAGGCGGTTGTCCAGGCGCACATCGATTTGGCGATAACCCCGCAGGTTGGAAAAGGCCTCCAGAGTGTGGGCGAATTTGAGGTTGCTATTGACGGCAATGCCCACATCGGTGCGGGTTGTCAGACCTGGTTCCACCCTAACGCGTTCGATGCGATCCGGGGTTTTGGGGTCATCGCTGTACGCATGGAGGTTGCGCGTGAAGGTGTGCTTGACGGCTCCGCCCACCTTTGTCTGCACGCGCGGAGTGAGCAAGAGCCCAAAGCCGAAACTCTCCAGCAAATACGCTGGGTCCCAAAAGTCCGACTTGAGCAGTGGCGGCGTCTTGCGGTAGTCGTAGCCCTTGGCAAACTGAGTGAGGAAGCTCAGGGACGCATAGGGGTTGGAGAGGGCCTTGTTTTTCCACGTGTACTGGGCATATAGGTCGATCTTGTCCTGGGTGTTGCGGAGTCCTTTGCCACCCAGGCGAGTTTGCCCGAAGATAAGGTCAGCCTTAGCTTGCCAGGTTGCAGCTGGGCGGTCCTGTGAAAGGGCAAAACTCAGACCGCTCACATAGGCCAGACTGTTATCTGCTCCCTGGGCCCAATTGGCAAAACTGGTCTGCGCCACATCCAAGCGCAGGCGCAAGGCCTTCCGCAGGGCAGTGCTGTCAGGAGCCTTGATTTGCGCCGAGCCCGCATGGGACAGGGCGAGGTGAACGGCTAATGAAGCCAAGACAATACTGTGGCGCCTCGCCATCGCATTCAACTCCGGTTTCGTGGTGGGGCCATTGCATGAGAGCTAACAAGTGCAGCCTGTGAAGCCGAGGCTGGACGTTCCAGCTCTCGCATATGAGCTTCCGCGCAAATATAGACAAATGGAGTGGTGCACGCAAGCGGTTTCTCGCGTGGGAGAAACTCCGGTGGAAATGGATGCCGCAGTTACAGGGCGCAACGCGGTGGCAGGCTGGTTCCGTTGCAAACTGGGTGTGCAGGCCGGCGCAATTGCCACTGTTTGCTTGCTGCTCTCTTCGGTGGATGGTCGCATCTGGGAGAAAGTAGGCGTGCGTTACCTGGATCGGAATTGGGAGTTTCGCAAAGTTGGAGAAACACAATGGTATCCTGGCTCTGTACCAGGGTGTGTGCACACGGACCTTCTGGCCAGCGGGCTCATTGAGGACCCCTTCTACCGGGACAATGAGCTGAAGCTGCAATGGATCGGCGAAGCGGACTGGGAATACCGCTGCTCCTTCTGGCTCGATGAGCCCATCCCGCAGAGCGAGCAATGCGAGTTGGTCTTTGAAGGCCTGGACACCTACGCCACGGTCCTGCTGAACGGCACGAAGGTTTTGGATGCGAACAACATGTTCAGAGAGTGGCGCGTGCCGTGCAAGGATCTGCTTCGCACCGGCGAGAACATCCTGGAGGTCCATTTTCGTTCGCCCATTCGCGAGGCGATGCCTCGGTTGCACCAGGCACCATTCAAATTGCCAGCGGCCAACGATCCGGTAGGTACCAGCCCTTACACGCGCAAGGCCCCTTACCATTACGGTTGGGACTGGGGGCCTCGTTTTGTGACATGCGGCATCTGGCGGCCGGTGTACCTTGAGAGGTGGCACATGGCCCGCATCGCGAGCCTGCACGTGATACCAAGGCGGGTGAACAGCGAGGAAGCGCTGCTCACCGTGTTGGTCGAGGCGGAGGCGGTTTTCCCATGCGAGATGACACTCGTTCTGGAAAGCCAGGAGAAGGCTTTCGCTAAGGTACAGAAGCAGGTGCACCTTCAGCAAGGCAGCAACTGCGTAGCTCTGGACGTGACCGTGGCGCGGCCGCGCCTTTGGTGGCCCAACGGCATGGGTGAGCAAGCGCTTTACACCTTTGTCGCGCGTCTCCTTGACCAGGGGAAGGTGCTCGCCGAACGGACCTTTCGGACGGGCATCCGCTCCCTTGAGCTGCGGCAAACCGCTGACCAGTGGGGGAAGAGCTTTACGTTCGTGGTCAACGGTGTTCCGGTCTTTGCCAAGGGTGCAAACTGGATTCCTGCGGACGTCTTTCTGAACCGGGTGACCCCAGAGCGCTACCGGCACCTGTTGTCCTCGTGCCGCGACGCGGGCATGAACATGGTGCGTGTCTGGGGCGGAGGCGTCTATGAAGACGACGAGTTCTACCGGCTGTGCGACGAGTTGGGCCTCATGGTGTGGCAGGATTTCATGTTCTCCTGCAGCCTCTATCCCGGTGACCCGGAGTTCTTGGAGAACGTGCACGAGGAGGCAATCTACCAGGTGAAGAGGTTGCGTCACCACCCCAGCATCGTGCTATGGTGCGGCAACAACGAAATGGAATGGGGGTGGTTCAGTTGGGGGTGGCAGGAGCGATTCCCGGCCTCAGTCTGGGCAGATTATGAAGCAATCTTCCACAAGGTGCTGCCGGCTGTGTGCCAGGAGCTGGACCCGACTAGGCCCTATTGGCCCAGCTCGCCGAGCTCCAATTTTCAGGCCGAGGCCAATTCACCGAGCGCCGGCGACATGCACTACTGGGGAGTTTGGCATGCAGGGGCCCCTTTTGCAGAGTACGAGAAGCAGTGCCCGCGTTTCATGAGCGAGTACGGCTTTCAGTCGTTCCCAGAGCTGAAAACTGTGCAGGCGTACACGGTGCCTGCAGACCACGACATCCAGTCGCCGGTCATGATGGTGCATCAGAAGCACCCCCGCGGCAATCAGATAATCCGCGAGTACATGCTCCGGGACTATCCTGAACCCAAAGATTTTCCCAGCTTCTTGTACTTGAGCCAGGTGCTGCAGGCAGAAGGGATAAAGCGCGGAGCCGAGCACCTGCGCCGCATCATGCCCAGGTGCATGGGCTCGCTCTACTGGCAGATCGACGATTGCTGGCCGGTAGCCTCCTGGTCCAGCATCGACTATTTTGGGCGGTGGAAGGCACTGCACTATTACGCGCGGCGTTTCTATGCCGAGCTCCTGGTCAGCCCTTACGTGGATGGGGATGACCTCAAGGTCTACGTGGTCTCCGACCGCAGAGAACAGACTCAAGTTACTTTGGCAGTGGAACTGATGGATGTGGCAGGGCAGGTGCTGATGAGCGAGCAGCGTAAGATTGCGGTGGAACCCCAGAGCAGCAAGGTGGTGTGGCAGGCACCTGTTGCCAAGCTGTTGCAGAATGGCGACCCCAAGCGGGTATTCCTCCATTGCGCGCTGCGCCAAGGAAAGCGGACGGTGTCGTCCAACTCCTGCTTTTTCGCGGCACCAAAGGACTTTGCACTCCCCGCCGCAGAGATCGAGGTTCGTTGTAGGGAAGGTGCCGGTGCATTCGTGGTGGCGCTTCGCTCCCACGTGCTAGCACGTCACGTCTGGCTCAGCACGGAGCGGTGCGAGGGCTTTTTCAGCGATAACTACTTTGACCTGTTGCCGGGTCGCAGTATGGAGGTTGCCTTCACTCCTCAACAGGAAGTGACGCTGGAGGAGTTTGAACACCAGCTCCGGGTCGTCTCGCTGGCGGACTGTTGGAAGAAAGAGTAGCGCATGGTGCTCCCGGGTCCGGACAATCTTCCCCGCTGCGATTGGGCTGTGGGTGTGGACGCCCTGTACATGCGCTACCACGACGAGGAATGGGGCGTGCCCGTGTATGACGACCGCCTGCTCTTTGAGTTCCTGATTTTGGAAGGCTTTCAGGCCGGCCTGAGTTGGGCTACGATTCTCAGAAAGCGAGAACGTTTTCGCGCGGCTTTTGACCAGTTTCGCCCAGAGGTCGTGGCCACGTACGGGGCGAAGAAGACGGAGGAACTGGCAGCCGACCCAGGGATTGTACGCAACCGGGCAAAGATCGAGGCGGCGGTCCGCAACGCCAAGGCATTCCTCAAGGTACAGCAACAGTGGGGGAGTTTTGCCGATTTTGCGTGGAGCTTTGTGGACCACAAACCGGTGTTGAACTACTGGCATGAGATGCGGCAGGTGCCGAGCACTACGCCACAGGCAGAGGCGTTGAGCAAGGCCCTTCGGGGTTATGGTTTTCAGTTCGTCGGTCCCACCATTTGTTACGCCTTCATGCAGGCGGTGGGTCTAGTCAATGACCATTTGGTATCGTGCTTCCGCTTTGGTCAGCTGGTGGAGGGCACACAAAAGAGAGCCGGAGAACATGGAGGGTAATGTGGGGCAGGTGACAAGAGCGCTTTGTCTTCTGCTGGCCGTGGTAATGGTGGCGCACGGCGCAGCGGCAGCCCAAAAGGGCATTCCAACCATTCACGTACGGGTGAACCAGGTCGGCTATCTGCCCGGAGACCCGAAGGTGGCTATCGCCTTTTCGCGGCACTCTCTGGACGGGGCGCGCTTTGAGGTGATCGACGCAGCCACGGGAAAGCGGGCGTGGGGGCCGCAGGCGGTCGGAGCCAGTGTTGGTGCCTGGGGAAACTTTCCCTTTCACTACCGCCTGGACTTTAGCCAGGTGCGCACTCCGGGGCGATTCAAGGTAAAAATCTCTGGAACCCCGTACACATCTCTTCCTTTCACCATCGGCGCGGAGGCCTACAAAGACTACCACGAACTCGTCCTTGCCTACCTGCGGCAACAGCGCTGTGGCTACAATCCCTTCCTGGATGAGGTGTGCCACCGTAAGGATGGGCGCACGGTGTACGGGCCGATGCCGGATGGTACCTTCATCGATGTGAGCGGCGGCTGGCATGATGCCGGCGACTATCTGCGCTACCTCCTGACTTCTGGCAACGCGGTGGGACGCTTGCTTTTCTCGTATCGCCTAAACAAGGGCAAGTTTGCGGATAAGGTAGACTACTGGGGCCATCCTTCCCCGAACGGAGTGCCTGATGTGTTGGACGAGGCGCGCTGGGGACTGGAATGGATGCTCAAGATGCATCCAGCGCCGGACCAGCTCTTTCACCAGGTGGCTGATGACCGCGACCACATCGGTTTCAAGATGCCCTACGCGGACTCTGCGGATTACGGCTATGGCCCAGGTAGCTACCGGGTGGTCTACTATGCGACGGGAGAGCCACAGGGATTGGGACAGTACCAAAACACCTCCACTGGCATCGCCAATCTTGCCGGCCGGTACGCGGCGGCGATGGCGATGGCCGCCGACATCTGGCGCCGCGACATCGGCGAGGAGTGGTTCGCGGCGCGGTGCCTGAAGGCTGCCGAGGAGGTTTACGAGATGGGGCGACGACAACCTGGTTGCCAAGAGGGCACTCCCTGTCGCGCGCCCTACCGCTACCACGAACGCACCTGGGCCGACGACATGGAATGGGGCGCAGCGGAACTGTACCGCCTCACCGGCCAGAAGCGCTACCTTGACGAGGCCCGATCCTATGCGCGGCTCGCCACTACCGTCTCCTGGATGGGCGCCGATACCGCGCACCACTATGAATTCTACCCCTTTATGAACCTTGGACACTTTGCCTTGTGGCAGGTGACAGAAGACAAGGCGTTGCGCGACACCCTCGCAGATTACTACCGCCAGGGGATCGAGGCGGTGTGGCGCAAGGCACAAGGGAACCCCTACCATATCGGCATCCCTTTCATCTGGTGTTCGAACAACTTGGCCGCTGCCTTGGTGACCCAGTGCCTGCTTTACGAGACCATGACCGGCGACACCGCCTACCACCTCTTGATGACGGAGACGCGCGATTGGCTTTTGGGGCGGAATCCGTGGGGCGTGAGCCAATTTGTGGGCATTCCCGGGCAGGAAGGGAACACGCCGCAGTTCCCGCACAGCGCCATCGCCTTGCACTTGGGGCGGCAGATCCTGGGCGCCCTCAATGACGGCCCAGTTTATGCCTCCATCTTCAATAGCCTGAAAGGCATCAGGCTGTCGCGAGATGACCCCTATGCTGAATTCCAGTCGGACCTGGTGGTGTACCACGACGATACCTGGGATTATGCCACCAACGAGCCGACGCTGGACGGCACTGCGGAAGCACACTATTTTCTCGCCTACTTCGCTGTTGGCCAGGCACCCCCCAAGTGAGGAGATCCTATGGCTGTCGTGCGCATGCTTTCCTGGAACGTGAACGGTTTGCGCGCCGTTGTGACAAAAGGATTCGTGGACTGGCTGATCCAAGAGCAACCGGACATCCTTTGTCTGCAGGAGACCAAGGTCAACGCCTCGCAGGTCCCTAAGGAATTGGCCCGGCTCCAGGGGTACAAGGCTTTTTTCGCCTCGGCGGAGCGTCCTGGGTATAGCGGAGTGGCCATGTTCACCAAGCGCGAGCCGTTGCAGGTCAAGCCCGGGTTCGGCGTCGAGCGCTTCGACAGCGAGGGGAGGACCCAGGTGGCCGACTATGGCGATTTTGTGCTTTACAACGTCTACTTTCCCAACGGCAAGGCCTCTCCAGAGCGGCTGCGCTACAAGATGGAATTCTACGAGGCCTTCCTTGAGCATGTGCGTCAGGTCCTCTCCTCTGGCAAGCGAGT